>NZ_BAAFRY010000003.1:0-124942 GCF_045866295.1 Ferrigenium sp. UT5 | reverse complement strand
CCGCAGGCAGAAGTCCAGCTTGCAACAAGGCCGGATATAAGACTGCAGCCGATTTCTGGTTTTACCAAAACACGACAAATCTCTTGCTAAACCGGGAGGCGTCCATATAAGAGTAACCATGTCACTGATCATCACCGACGAATGCATCAACTGCGACGTGTGCGAGCCGGAATGCCCGAACGACGCCATCTCGCAAGGCGACACCATCTACATCATCGACCCGAAAAAATGCACCGAGTGCGTGGGGCATTACGATACGCCGCAATGTGTGGAAGTGTGCCCGGTGGATTGCATTCCAAAAGATCCCGATCACGTCGAGAGCAAGGAACAACTGCAGGCCAAATACGAAGCGCTGATGGCGGCCAAAGGCAAGTAAGCGCCTGTAACCTCCGGCCCCGGAGGTCACGATGCATCCTGGCTCGCCCATTTCACGTTGTTGGCACTCCATCCCGCTGATCGCGCGTCTGGTGGGTGCGCTGCTGTTGACCGTGGCGCTGGCCGTCACGGTGCGCACCGTGCTGCTGGCGCAGGAAGCCCGGGCGTTCGCGGTAGCGCGTCTGGCCGAGGAATTGTCCGTGGTGCAAGCCATCGTGCCGGCCGAACTGATCGAGGAGCTGCAACGGGGAAATCACGAGACCGCTGCGCAGTTCCTGCAACGGCAAGTGGATGTTCGACCTGATCTGGTCGAACTGTCCTGGCGCGCGGCAGACGGTCGGTCCATCACTGCGCAGGATCGCTCTCCTTCCGCAGAACATGCGCCCGCCTGGTTTGTCGCCCGCATGGGCATTCCCATATCACCCGTCATCCTTCCCCTGCAAGCGGAGGGAGTTGCCCCTGGCTCACTGACCATCCGCTTCGACCCGGCCCATGCCTTGCTGCCGGCCTGGTTGCAAGTTTTCAACCAACTCAAGGCCGTGGCCGCCGTGTTGTTTTCCATCGCGCTGCTGTCCTGGCTGGTGCTGCGTTCCACACTGCGCGGCCTGCGCGAGTTGAAGGCTGCCGCGCAGGCGTTCGAGTCGGGTGATTTTGCCGTGCGCGCGCCGCTGTATGGCGCACCGGAACTGCGCGCCACCACCACCGCGTTCAATACGATGGCGGACCGGGTCGCGCAATTGGTGCGGACCGTCCAGACAGAAAAAGAACGAGCAGAAGTCACTTTGGCTTCGATCGGCGATGCCGTCATCACCACCGATGCCGAGGGTTGCGTTTCTTTCCTGAACGCGGTGGCGGTCCGGCTCACCGGCTGGACGCAGGAAGAGGGGGCGGGCAAACCGCTGGCGGAAATCTTCCACATCGTCAACGAAGCCACGCGCATGCGGGTGGAGAATCCGGTCGAACAGGTCCTGCGCTTCGGCAAAACGGTGAACCTCGCCAATCACACGGTGCTCATCAGCCGCAGTGGCACGGAATATTGCATCGAGGATTCCGCCGCGCCGATTCGTCTGCCGGATGGCGCGCTGCTCGGTTGTGTGCTGGTGTTCCATGATGTAACGGACAACAAGAAGCTGCTCAATGCCGTGCAATGGCAGGCCGGGCATGATGCGCTGACCGGTCTGCCCAATCGCGCCTTGCTGACCGACCGTTTTCAGCGTGCGCTGGCTTCTGCGCGGCGGCAGAACAAGCTGCTCGGCGTGTGTCTGCTCGATCTGGACGGCTTCAAGCCGGTGAACGACCGTTACGGGCACGAGGTGGGCGACCGCCTGCTGGTGGAAGTTGCGCGCCGGATGCAGGCCAAGTTGCGGGGCGAGGATTCGGTGGCGCGTCTGGGCGGGGACGAGTTTGTGCTGCTGCTCGGTGATGCGCAGAACGTGGAGGAAATCTATGCGGCCGCGCAGCGCATCATCGATGCCATTGCCCAGCCTTGCTGCGAGGAGATCGGGGCAATCACGGTCTCGGCGAGCATCGGGCTGACCGTCTATCCCTTCGATGATGCCGACAGCGATACGTTGTTGCGCCATGCCGACCAGGCCATGTATCAGGCCAAACAACTGGGGCGCAGCCGCTTCCACCTGTTTAATGTGTCCGAGGACCGGGAAACCCAGGCGGCCCATCGCAGCCTGCTGCGTCTGCGCGAGGCTTTGCGGGCGGACGAGCTGGTGCTGCATTACCAGCCCAAGGTGAATCTCCGCAATGGCAGCGTGATCGGGATGGAAGCCTTGTTGCGCTGGCAGCATCCGCAGGACGGGCTGATCCCGCCGCTGGATTTTCTGCCGTTGGCCGAACAGTCCGACCTCATCGTGGACATCGGCGAATGGGTGACCGAGCGCGCGTTGCAGCAAATGGAACAGTGGCAGGCGGCGGGCCTGGTGTGGTCGGTGAGCGTGAATATCGCCGCGCACCATTTTCAGCGCGAGGACTTCACGCCGCGCCTGGCGCAGATTCTGGCGCGCCATCCGGCGCTGTCACCCGCGCTGCTGGAGATCGAGATTCTGGAATCGGTGGCGCTCGACGATCTGCACGGCGCGAGCGACAAGATCGCCGCCTGCCGGCGTCTGGGCGTGGGTTTTGCGCTGGACGATTTCGGCACCGGCTATTCCTCGTTGAGCTATCTCAAACATCTGCCGGCGGAAACCCTGAAGATCGACCAGTCTTTCGTGCGCGACATGCTGGACGACGAGCAGGACATCACCATCGTGGAAGCGGTGATCGGCCTGGCCCGGCTGTTCAACCGTTCAGTCATCGCCGAAGGCGTCGAAACGGCCGAGCATGGCGTGTTGCTGATGCGTCTCGGGTGCGACGAGGCACAGGGTTACGGCATCGCGCGCCCGATGCCGGCGGCGCAGGTGGCGGACTGGGTGCGCCAGTATCAGCCCGATCCAAGCTGGGTGCTGTGGGCGGACGCGCGCTGGGAGATCAGCAATCTGCCGCTGCTGGTGGCGCAACACGATCACTTGCAGTGGGTCAGGCGCGTGACGCTGGCAGTGGAAAATGCGCCGCTGGCGCTGTCAACGGGAGAGTTGAAAAATCACCACCAATGCCGCTTTGGCCGCTGGTACTACGGACACGGCCGGGCGACTTACGGTCACCTGCCGGAATTTGTTGCCATCGAGCCGGTGCATGTGCAGGTGCATGAAACCGGCACCGAGATCATCCGTCTGCGCGATGCCGGCGAAATCGAACGCGCACGCGAGCTGTGCGGCAAGCTGCTGGGCCTGAAAGACCAGATTCTGGTGCTGACCCATGCCTTGCAGGTGGCAGTGCTGGCAACGATCAGACAGGATTGAGTTTCCTGACCGGCGGCCTGCGGGGCGTGCCTGCGCACTTGCATTGACAGCAGAACAAACGTTCTTTACCATGCGCCGCACGTTTGTTCTGTAACAGGGGGATGCCATGACTGAACCTAATCCGGCCCACGCCAGGGATGCGGAATATCTTGCCCGGCTGCAGGATTATTACGCCGACTGGAAGAGCATTCCGTCCTACGCCGCGTTGTGCACCGTGTTCCGCATTGCCTCGAAATCGTGGGTCAAGGCGATCCTGGACCGGCTGGGTGAGGCCGGTTTCATCGAACGCACCCCGGACGGGATGTGGATTCCGACCCGTCAATTCTTCGCCCGGCCCCTTGCGGATGCCTCGGTTCCGGCCGGCATGCCGGTCACGGTGAGCGCGACCCAGAGCGAGTATCTCCTCATCGACGAGATGCTGATCGACACACCCTCGAAGACCACGCTGATCCTGGTGAAGGGCGATTCGATGCTGGGCGCGGGCATTCACGACGGCGATGTGGCCGTGGTCGAGAAACGCGATCTGGCCGAAGTCGGCGACATCGTGGTCGCCATCGTGGATGGCGAGTTCACCCTGAAAACCCTGGACAAGGAACGCGGCCAGTTCATCCTGCGCCCGCAGAATCCGGCGTATCCCGTCATTCGCCCGCAAGGGACGCTGGAGATATTCGGCGTGCTGGTCGGGTTGGCGCGGAAATACCGCAAATAGTCCGCTTGGATTATTCTTGATCAAGGTCGGCTTCGACCGGGATGACGAGTTTTACTTCGTCGCCAATCATGGGGACGTATTTGGCCATGCCAAACTGGGTGCGCTGGATGCGGGAGGTCACGTCGGCACCGCAGTGCCGTCTTCTGTTCAATGGATGGGGAGCGCAGTGAAAATTGGCGATGCTCAATTCGATTGCTCGCCGGGTACCCAGCAGCGTCAAATATCCTTTCGCGCCGACTAATTTTTCTTCTTCAAACCGAAGTTCGTCGGCGTAAAAGCGGATGGTCGGGTGCAATTGGATATGGAAGAAATCCGGCGACTTCATGTGCTCATCCCATTTCTGGAATCCCATATCGATCGAACCGGCATCGATCGTGATATCGATCATGCCTGTCTTGGCGGCGACATCGAGCGTGATCTTGCCGTGCGTCTGATTGAAGCGGCCGCGCTGGGTGGAATAACCGAGATGATTAACCTCGAACGAGGGCCAGGTATGAGTGGCATCAATGGTGTAATGCTCGGCAGCCAAGGTGTTGGCGGCGAACAAGGCGGGCAGCACAAACCGCAATTGATGCACGGCAGTTGGGATCAGGCGATTCGGCATGAGTTTGATCCTGGAAAATTGTCTGGGGATGCTATAGCTGTACATGAGAGGTGGCAAGCGAACTTATTGTGGCGGCGGGTATCACATCGGGCGCTTGAAAAAATGAAGCCGCCCCCCCATTTGTGGAGCGCGACAAAAATCAACGGGGCGCGTGTTGCTGCCCCGATTCTATGGAGGCTGTCATGAAACGTATTTTTCTGTTTATCCTGACCAATGTGGCGGTGCTGGCGGTCATCAGCATTACCCTGCGCCTGCTCGGCGTGGATCGGGTGCTGGATGAAAGCGGAGCGATCAACTTCAATGCCTTGCTGACCCTGTCCGCGGTGATCGGTTTTTCCGGTTCCATCGTTTCGTTGCTGCTGTCGAAATGGATGGCGAAACAGTCGGTGGGCGCGCATGTCATCGAAAATCCGCAGGATCCGACCGAGCGCTGGCTGGTCGATACCGTGCGGCGTCAGGCCGATGCGGCGGGGATCGGCATGCCGGAAGTCGCGATCTACGATGCGCCGGACGTGAACGCCTTTGCCACCGGCTGGAACCGCAACAATTCGCTGGTGGCGGTGAGCACCGGCCTGTTGCATGCCATGAGCCGGGAAGAAGCGGAGGCCGTGCTGGCGCACGAAATCAGCCACGTCGCCAACGGCGACATGGTCACGCTGGCGCTGATCCAGGGGGTGGTCAATACCTTCGTGGTGTTCTTCGCCAAGCTGTTCGGAATCCTGGTGGACCGGGTGCTGCTGAAGAACGACCCGCGCGAAGGACCCGGCATCGGCGCTTTCGTGGCGGAGATCGCCGCGCAGATCCTGCTCGGCATCCTGGCCAGCATGGTTGTCATGTGGTTCTCGCGCCAGCGCGAATTCCGCGCCGACGCAGGTGGGGCAAACCTGGCGGGTCGGCAGAAGATGATTGCGGCGCTGGAGCGCCTCAAGCTGAACCACGAGCAGGCGGCGGCGCTGCCGAAAAATATGTCGGCGATGGCCATTTCGAGCGGCGGCGGCTTCTCGCGCCTGTTCATGAGCCATCCTCCGCTGGAGGAACGCATCGAAGCCCTGCGCAACGCGCGCTAGAGCGGCAGCAAAATCAAAAACGGCGGGTTGATTCCCCGCCGTTTTTTATTCTGCCTCGTCGAATTCTTCGTAATTGGGGCGCGGCGGATTGCCATCGTAAGCGAGGCTGACGCGCCGCATCAGGTAGGCATCGCGCAAGAAGCTGTAACGATCAATGGCGGCGCTATCGAGCACTTTTTCACTTTCCAGCAGTCGCGCTCTGAGATTGATGCCATATCCGGCGTAAAGCAGGTAGCGGGTAGTGTCATCATTCACGCGTCCGGTGACGCTGACCAGGTTGTCGGTGTAGAGGCCGACGGTGTCGGTGAGCGTGCTCGGTCCCAGGATGGGCAACATGAGGTAAGGCCCGCTGGGGAAACCCCAATAACGCAGGGTTTGGCCAAAATCCTCATTGTGTTTTTCCAGGCGGGTCGTGATTTCGAATAATCCGAATAAGCCGAAGGTGGTGTTAAAGGCGACACGGCTGCCATCGCTGATGGCTTGGCGAAATTTGAATTGAAGCAAGTCGTTGAACGTGATCAGGATGTCGTCCAGATTCGAGAAGAAATTATTCACCATGGTCTTGCCGGGCGCCGGCATCACCTTGTTGTATCCGCGTGCCACCGGCTTGATGACGGCGCGATCAACCACATCGTTGAAGGCATAGACTTTGCGATTGAACGATTCAAACGGGTCGCTTTTGTGAGCGGCAGTACCGCACGCACCCAGCATTAAGCAGAGTATTAAAAGAGGAAGACGCGTCATGGTTGGTGGTGGATTGGTGGTGGGTTGGTGGGTATCCTGCGGGTGATTATAGTCCAGAGTCAATCTAACCTCATCATCGAAGCGCGCGTGGTGGGTGTTTCCAGACTGATGCGCCCCAGTGTGCCGCTGCGGTAGTCCTGGAGCAGGGTCATGGCCGCTTTTCCCAGCTCCGGCTCGCCGCCCTTGCCGCGGAAACCGCGCTGTTTTGCGATGGCGGCAATGAGGGCGACGCCATCCAGACCGGCCAGCGGGATTTTGTAACGCTGGACAAGCAGCGCCGGGTAACGTGCCAGCAGCAGGTCGCCGAGAAACGCGGCGACTTCGCCTTCGTCGTAGGCGTTGCGCCCGATCAGGTTGCTGGCCGCCAGCAGGTAACCGTCACTCTCATATTCGATTTTTGGCCACATCATGCCCGGCGTGTCGATCAGTTGCATGGCGTCGTTGAGGTCGAAATGTTGCAGGTTCTTGGTGATGGCGGGTTCATCGCCCACGGCGGCGGTGCGGCGCTTGAGCAGCGCGTTGATGAAGGTAGACTTGCCGACGTTGGGAATGCCCATCACCATCATGCGCAGGGGCTTGAGCGGGGTGCCGCGATGCGGTGCCAGCGACAGGCACAGTTTCGGTATTTTCGCGGCTTCGCCCGGCTTTTTGCAGGAGAGGGCGACGGCCCTCACATTTTTCTGGCTGTTGAAATGGGTCAGCCAGGCCTGCGTTGCGGCAGGATCGGCGAGGTCGCTCTTGTTGAGCACCTTGAGGCAGGGGCGCTGGCGGAATTCGCGCAGCTCGCGGATCAGCGGATTGCTGCCGGCTTCCGGCGCGCGCGCATCCAGCACCTCGATCACGACATCGATGCGCTCCATGCTCTCGGCGGCTTTCTTCTTTGCCGCTGTCATATGTCCGGGGAACCACTGAATGCTCATATGGGTGACTGAATTTCACAAAGGCGCGCATTCTACCCGTTTGACGCTGCCAGCTCACACTCCCATAATCCGTGCATTCACCAACAGGGATTCACCATGACCACCATCCGCCAGCAGGACTTCATCGACAGCATTGCCGACGCCTTGCAATTCATCTCCTATTACCATCCGCAGGACTATCTGCAAGCGCTGGCGGCGGCCTATCGGCGGGAAGAGTCGCCCGCCGCGAAAGATGCGATGGCGCAGATCCTGACCAACTCGCGCATGTGCGCGCTGGGTAAACGCCCGATCTGCCAGGATACCGGCATCGTGGTTGCCTTCGTGAAGATCGGCATGGAGGTGCGCTGGGCAGACGCGGCGATGAGCATTGCCGAGATGGTGAATGCGGGCGTACGCAAGGCCTATCTGTTGCCCGACAACGTGTTGCGCGCTTCGATCGTTGCCGATCCCGCGGGGCGGCGCAAGAACACCGGCGACAACACGCCGGCGGTGGTGCATTTCGATCTGGTGCCGGGCGACCGGGTCGAGGTCGATATCGCGGCCAAGGGCGGCGGTTCGGAGAATAAATCGCACTTTGCCATGCTCAATCCGAGCGATGACATCGTGGAATGGGTGTTGCATGAATTGCCGGGAATGGGGGCGGGCTGGTGTCCGCCCGGCATGCTGGGCATCGGCATCGGCGGGACGGCCGAAAAGGCGATGCTGCTGGCGAAGGAGTCGCTGATGCAGCCGATCGACATGGGCGAGCTGAAAGCACGCGGGGCGCAGAACCGCATCGAGGAGCTGCGCATCGAGCTTTACGACAAGGTGAATGCGCTGGGCATCGGCGCACAGGGGTTGGGCGGGTTGACCACGGTGCTGGATGTGAAAATCCTCGACTATCCGACCCATGCCGCCTCCAAGCCGATCGCCCTCATCCCGAACTGTGCGGCGACGCGGCATATCCATTTCGCGCTGGATGGACGAGGAGTGGCGCAATTCACCCCGCCCAGACTGGAGGATTATCCGGATGTGCGGTGGCAACCGGCGGCGGATGCGCGGCGCGTTAATCTGGATACCGTCACGCGCGCGGAGATCGCGCAGTGGCGGCCGGGCGAAACCCTGCTGCTGTCCGGCAAGCTGCTGACCGGTCGCGATGCCGCGCACAAGCGCATCGTCGATCTGCTGGCCAAGGGCGAGCCGCTTCCGGTGGATTTCAATGGGCGATTCATTTACTATGTTGGCCCCGTCGATCCGGTGCGCGACGAAGTGGTCGGCCCGGCCGGCCCCACGACGTCAACACGCATGGACAAGTTCACCGAGACCCTGCTGGCGCAGACCGGACTGATCGGCATGATCGGCAAGGCGGAACGCGGCAAGGCCGGTCTCGATGCCATCAAGAAACATGCGGCGGTGTATCTGATGGCGGTGGGCGGTGCTGCCTATCTGGTGTCCAAGGCGATTCGCAGCGCGAAAGTGGTGGCCTTCGCTGATCTGGGCATGGAAGCCATCTATGAGTTCGAGGTGCAGGAAATGCCGGTGACCGTGGCGGTGGATACACAGGGCCATTCGGTGCACGAGATTGGTCCGGCAGAGTGGCAAAAGCGGATCGGGATGATCCCGATCAAGCAGGGATAGTTTTCGAGGCTTTGCAGCATCTGCAAAGTTTCAATGGTTTGGCGGGTCTCCCCGCATTGCAGCGCAGTGAACCTGGTCAGGTCCGGAAGGAAGCAGCCACAGCTGATGTCTGCAAGTGCCGGGGGTAAGGCTCGCCTCCTGATGTGGGGGAAAGGGTATGTCGCGTTTTTTTCTTCTGGTTTGCGCCAGCATGCTGGCAGTTCCTGCGGCTGCCGTCGATGGGGTGTTGGTGCAGCTTGGCCATGGAGATAACGGCACGGATCTCGTTCGGGGCGGGGCGATCTGGCAATGGAACCGCCAGTGGTTGGATGAGGGGCGCTGGCGCCTGACGGGGTATTGGGAGGCGGCGGCGGGGCAGTGGCGAAGCGCCAATGCGGCCGGGAAAAACAAGCGTTTCACCGATGTTGGTTTTACCCCGGTGTTTCGTTTTGAACAGCAGTCCCTGTCTGCTTTCGCGCCCTATTTTGAAGGCGGCATCGGCGCTCACCTGATTTCACCCAAATTCAGCAATGCTGATCGCCGATTTAGCACCGTGTTTCAGTTTGGTGACCATATCGGGGTCGGCGCGCGCTTTGGCGACCATCATCAATTTGATTTTGGCTATCGTTTTCAGCATCTTTCCAACGGATCGATTAAACAGCCCAATCCGGGGATCAATTTCAATCAAATCAATCTGATTTATCGATTTTGACCGTGTCCAATAGCCCAGTTCTGGCGCGCAAGTGGCGCCCCAAAAATTTTGCGCAACTGGCGGGACAAGAGCACGTGGTGCAGGCGCTGACCAATGCGCTCACGCAGAGCCGCCTCCATCATGCCTATCTGTTCACTGGCACGCGCGGTGTGGGCAAGACCACCATCGCACGCATTTTTGCCAAAGCCCTGAACTGCGAAAGCGGCATCACCGCCACGCCGTGCGGCGTGTGCAGCGCCTGTACCGAGATCGACAGCGGCCGCTTCGTCGATCTGATCGAGCTGGATGCGGCCTCGAATACGCAGGTGGACAACATGCGCGAACTGCTGGAGAGCGCGTTGTACGCCCCGACCAGCGGACGCTTCAAGGTCTATATCATCGACGAAGTGCACATGCTGTCGAAGAATGCCTTCAACGCCATGTTGAAGACGCTGGAAGAGCCTCCGGCGCATGTGAAATTCATTCTCGCCACCACTGATCCGCAAAAGATTCCGGTCACGGTGTTGTCGCGCTGCCTGCAGTTCAACCTCAAGCAATTGTCGCCTGCCCTGATCCATGATCATCTGCAGTTCGTGCTGGAACAGGAGCACATTCCGTTCGAGAACGGCGCGCTAAATCTCGTAGCGCGCGCTGCCACCGGCAGCATGCGCGATGCCCTGAGCCTGATGGACCAGGCGATTGCCTATTCTTCCGGCAAGGTGGACGAGGGGCTGGTGCGCACCATGCTGGGCGCAATCGACCAGGGGTATCTGTTCGATCTGTTGCACTGTTTGCGGGCCGGCGATGGCGCGGGACTGCTGCGGATCGCCGACGACATGGCGCTGCGCAGCATCGCGTTCGATCCGGCGCTGCAAGATTTGGCGACTTTGCTGCATCGCATTGCGCTGGCGCAAACGGTTCCGCAGGCAATTCCGGACGATGAGCCGGAGCGCGTGCGCCTGCTGGAACTGGCGCAGCAGTTCACCCCGGAAGAGATTCAATTGAACTACCAAATTGCCATTCACGGACGCAACGAGATCGATCTTGCGCCGGATGAATATGCCGGCTTCACCATGACCCTGTTGCGCATGCTTGCCTTTGCGCCCAAGGGCGCGGTGCGCAGCGCAGAGCCGCCGGCAACGCGCGCGCTGCCGGCGCAGGCAGCCACTGCGGTGCGGAAAGTCGTCAAGCCGGCACCGGCGGCGAGGCCTGAGCCTTCTGCCCCGGCGCCCGTTCCAGGTGGCGCCGATCTGGATTGGAATACCCTGTTGGCACAGTTGAACGTGCAGGGCATGGCGTTGCAACTGGCGAAAAATAGCGTGCTTTCCAGATTTGACGAGGGCCGTCTGGTATTGGGGCTGGCGCCTCAGCACAAGCACTTGCAAAACAACAAGAGCGCGCAGGAGAAGTTGCAGGCGGCGCTGACGGATTATTTTGCCCGCCCGGTCAAGCTCGTCCTAGAGTTGGCAGTGGCGCAGGACGTGGTCACCCCGGCGGCGGTCGAGCAGCACGAGAAACAGACCCGCCAGCAGGCGGCCGAAGCGGCCATCAAACAGGATGTCTTTGTGCGCGAGGCCCAGGCGCAATTGGGCGCGCAACTGGTCGAAGGGGCCATCCGGCCCGTATAGCAAACGATGCGGGTTTGTCCGGTCGCACGGCAAGCCATTGATCGTTTTTCTCTCCCCGTGTTTTCGCGCTCCCGGCGGGCGCGGCCGGGAGTGGGCCACAATCGGGATATTTTTTGAACGGAGGATGCAGAAAATGATGAAGGGCGGATTGGGCGGACTGATGAAGCAGGCCCAGCAGATGCAGGCGAACATGAAAAAGGCGCAGGACGAACTGGCCACCATCGAGGTCGAGGGGCAGTCCGGCTCCGGCATGGTCAAGGTCGTAATGACCTGCGCCCACGAGGTGCGCCGCGTGCAACTGGACGACAGCGTGCTGGATGACAGGGAGATGCTGGAAGACCTGATCGTGGCGGCATTCAGCGATGCGAACAAGCGGGTGGCCGAAACCACAAAGGAGCGGATGAGAGGTTTCACCACGCATTTGCCACCCGGCATGAGCCTGCCGTTCTGATGTGGCAGAGTATTTAAGAACATGATGCTGACAAGGCTTGGTCCACTCCCTCACCCCCGTTTCCCCTCTCCCTGTGGGCGAGGGGTGCGGTCAGCCCTCGCTATGCGAGATTCGCATTAAATGAAAACACCTTCCAGTCTGGAGGCCCTGATCAGCGCGCTGCGCTGTTTGCCGGGGGTCGGGCCAAAATCCGCGCAGCGCATGGCCTATCACTTGCTGCAACGCGACCGCCAGGGGGCGCTGCAACTGGCACGTTCGCTCGATCATGCGGTGGAGAGCGTCAGGCACTGCGCCAAGTGCAACAACTTTTCCGAGGAAGAGATTTGTGCGTTGTGCGCCTCGTCGCGCCGTGAAACCGGCGTGCTGTGCGTGGTGGAGATGCCGGCCGATCTGCTGGTGATGGAGCAGGCACAATGCTTTCGCGGCATGTATTTCGTCCTGATGGGCAGGTTGTCCCCGCTGGACGGGGTGGGCGCGCGGGAACTCCCGCTGGATAGACTGGTCAAGCGCGCGCAGGAATTGCAAGGCGAGGTCATTCTGGCCACCAACTTCACGGTGGAAGGGGAAGCCACCGCCCATTATCTGGCGACCCTGTTGCGGGCGCACGGCATCAAGGTCTCGCGCATCGCGCGCGGCTTGCCGGTGGGGGGGGAATTGGAGCATGTGGACAGCGGGACCTTGGCGCAGGCTGTGCTGGAAAGAAGAGCAGTGATCGAATGATTGAAGATTCCGCAGCAGGACAGCCGGGCGAACGCCTGCAAAAGGTTCTGGCACAGGCGGGTTTCGGCTCGCGCCGCGAGATGGAAGCGTGGATCGCCGAGGGGCGGGTTACCGTAAATGGCGCCGTCGCGACCTTGGGTGTTCGTATCACGGAAGGTGACAAGGTGCAGGTGGACGGCCGCATCGTGCGTCTGGTCTTGCCGGGCGAGCAGAAATTGCCGCGTATCCTGCTCTATCACAAGCAGGAAGGTGAAATCGTCAGCCGGGACGATCCGGATGGACGTGCCAGTGTTTTCGACCATTTGCCGAAATTGCGCGGACAAAAATGGATCGCCATCGGGCGCCTGGATTTCAATACCAGCGGTTTGCTGATTTTTACCACCTCCGGCGAACTGGCCAATCGTCTGATGCATCCGCGTTTCGAAGTGGAACGCGAGTATGCGGTGCGGGTGCAGGGTGAGCTGACACCGGAACAGATGAAACAGATGACCGGTCCTGGCATCGAACTGGAAGACGGAAGAGTCAGGTTCGACCAGTTGAGCGATGAAGGGGGCGAGGGCTATAACCACTGGTACCGTCTGGTGATCCGCGAGGGACGGAATCGCGAGGTGCGTCGCACCTTCGAGGCGCTGGGACTGCCCGTGAGCCGCCTGATGCGGGTTCGTTTCGGCATCATCAACCTGCCCCCGCGTATCAAACGCGGCATGATGGTCGAGCTGGGCGAGGGCGAGTTAAGGGCGATATTGGAGTGGGTTGGCTTGCCGGCAGGGGAGGCGAGACAGGTCGTCAAGACCGACCGCGCACAACGCAAGCTGAAACGCGTCCCTCCCCGAAAAAATTGAACTGGCGATAGTCAATGACTATCGTTAGAATCGGCGGGCTGATTATTCGCAGGACAGGCTTCATGGCGAGCACATAACCGAAAAAATACATGGAACAAAGAGGCAACAAAACCATCATCTGTGCGGTATTTTTTTTGGATATTGTCGAATATTCAAAAAAATCCGTTGCGGGCCAGATTTCCCTGAAAGAACGGTTCAATGCCTTTTTGTCGATTGCGATCCGTGATGTGCCGGTTGCCGACCGCATCATTCTGGATACCGGAGACGGGGCGGCAATCAGCTTTCTGGGAGATATCGAAGATGCCTTGCAGGCAGCGTTGAGTGTGCGCAGCAGCCTGCTGGGCGAGGGGGTGCGCATGGACCAGCCCCTGCTGGTACGGATGGGGATCAATCTCGGCCCGGTGCGACTGGTCAAGGATATCAACGGGCTGCCCAATATCGTCGGAGACGGCATCAATGTGGCGCAGCGCGTGATGGGCTTTGCCGATCCCGGCCAGATTCTGGTTTCGCGCTCGTATTTTGACGCGGTCTCGCGGCTATCGCACGAATACGCCGGCATGTTCCACTACCAGGGCGCGCGCACCGACAAGCATGTGCGCGAGCACGAGGTGTATGCCATCGGTTATCCGGGGGATTTGACCTCGACGCATCGGAGCAGGGTGCTTACGGATGAGGTTGAGCGGACAATGGGGTGGCACCGATTTTTGCTGTCGGCCAAGCGCTACTGGTACGATTTATCCCATCAGGCGGCCAATGCAGAACGGTATGTTGTCTCTCGTTTTGTGGGCGCAACCCGGATGCAGCAGGCTGGATTTGTCGCGGTGATTGGGCTGCTTTTGCTGGGATTGCTGCTGGGGGGCTATCGTCTGTCACAGCGGCAGGATACATCCCGGCAAATCATGGCAGGAGCTCCGTCCCAGGTGGACCGCGGAGTGCCTATACCGGCTTCAGCACCCATTGCGGTGTCGGAGGCATCCAATAAACCGGAGGCGCCAAACAAAAAAGTGGCCAAACCGCCGGAAAAAAAGATTCAGGGCATCAAGCAAAGCGCTCGAACCAGAACGTTGGAGGAAACGACTGGCGGACCGGCCCTGGTGCGGCTTTCCATCCAGCCTTGGGGCGAGGTGTATCTGGATGGAAAAAAACAGGGCGTCAGCCCGCCTTTGCTTGAATTGCAAGTGGTTGCGGGAAAACATTCGGTTGAAATCAAAAACTCGACTTTCCCGGTGTACACGAAGAAGATTCAGGTCAAGGCAGGCGCACAAATAATAATTAGGCACAGTTTTAAATAAACGGCCGCGATAGGAGAGTGGAAGAATGTTACGGTGGATAATGGCGGGCTTGATTCCGCTATTGCTGGCGGGGTGCGGTTCCATCATCGGCACGTGTGATGATGGGCGAGGCGGCATCCGACTGTTCGGAAAGAGCGAGGCTGAATACAAATTGAATCGAGGTCTCAAAGATTATGAAGATGGCAATTACATCAATTCGATGAATGCCCTTCAGGATGTGTTGGAGACCAAGTTGGCCAACAAGGAAGACAAGGTGATCGCTTACAAATATCTGGCGTTCATTCACTGTATTTCCTCGCGCGAGATGCTGTGCAAGGAATATTTCCGCAAGGTGTTGTTGATCGATCCGACCTTTGAGCTTTCCCCGGCAGAAGTCGGACATCCCCTGTGGGGGCCCGCCTTCCGGAGTGTCAAAGGCAGCAAGACGAACAAATAATCAATCTATTCGACGAAAAATGATCAGCCAACTTGGGCGTTATAAGGTAGTCGGAGATCTGGGCCAAGGCGCGATGGGGGTCGTCTATAAGGCGCGCGACCCCCTGATCGACCGCGAAGTGGCCATCAAGACCATCAACTTGAGCCTGGCGATGGATGAGCGGGATGAGTATGAGGCCCGTTTCTATCAGGAAGCCAAGGCGGCTGGACGGCTCAGTCACCCGAATATCGTCACAATCTACGATGTTGGGCGCAGCGAAGATGTGGCCTATATCGCGATGGAGTACCTGCAGGGCCGCGAACTGCGCGATATTCTCAACGAAAACCCGATGTTGCCGGTCAGCGAAGTGATCGATATCGTCACCCAGGTTGCCCGGGGGCTGTCCTATGCGCACGAGCACGGCATCGTGCATCGTGACGTCAAGCCGTCCAACGTGATGGTTCTGCGCGACGGACATGTCAAGATCACCGACTTCGGAATTGCGCGGATGGCGTCGGCGGCGGTGCGGACCCAGACCGGCATGGTGCTGGGTTCCCCCAAGTACATGTCGCCGGAGCAGGTATTGGGCAAGGAAATTGACTCGCGTTCCGATATTTTTTCCCTCGGTGTGATGGCGTACGAGATGCTGACGGGGCGGGTTCCGTTTCTTGGCGAGAACGTCAATGCCATCATGTATCAGACCTTGAATGCCATCCCGGCGCAGCCCAGCAGTTTGAATCCGGCGGTTCCGGAAATGCTGGACTACATTTTGGCCAAGGCGCTGTCCAAGGATCTGGAGGCGCGCTACCAGAATGCACGTGATCTGGCGGACGATCTGAAAGTCTGTCGCGATGGCATGCCGCGCGACGTGTCTTCTGCTCCGAAATTCGGTGTGCCGAGAGCCGGAATACCGGATGCACGGGGTGAAACTGAAGCAAAACCAGTCGCCGTGCTGGGGCTCTCCAGTTCTTTCGACTCCACGGAGGCGACCATGCGCCTGGCCGCGATGACCGCGAGCAAGGAAGAAGTGGAAGAATTATCCAAGACCTTGCGCATTGCGCGCCCTAACATGGCCGAGATCAATCGCGGGGCGCCGAAAAGCACCAGACCGACCGGATATCGTAAGGCTGCGAGTACGAGCGGCGGCTATCTGTTGTTTGCGATCATCCTTACTGTGCTGGTCGGGTTGTTTGCGATCATCTTTTCCTGAAGCTCAATGAATGCCGGTGTAGCCGGGCAGCCGTTCACGATCCTGCCCTCGCGCATACTGACCTGTTTTCTGGTGTTGTCTGCAATCGTATGTCTGTGCGCAATCTGCTGTTTGCCGTGGGCTGCTGGATGGAAAGCGGCGGGCGTAGCCGGGCTGCTTGTTGTGGCCGGATTTAGCTTGATGCGGGATGCCTGGTTGCGCCTGCCCCAATCCTGTGTGGCCTTTGAACTGACCGCGCCGCGCCGTCTGTCGCTGGTGCCGCTTGCGGGCGATCCGGTTGCGGGCGTGATCAGCGACAGTAGTTTCGTCTCGCCTTACCTCACCCTGATCAATATCCGGACTGACACCGGCAGGCGCCGCAGTCTTGTGATCATGCCGGATAGCCTGCAGGCGGAAGACTATCGTCGACTGCGCGTGCGCTTGCGCTGGTCAACTCAAGCCTGACGCTGCGGGGTAAGAATGGTCGGCTCGGCGACGGACAGGGTTTGCGGATAGTCCTTGCTGAAATGCAGGCCGCGGCTTTCATGGCGTGACAGCGCGCTTTGCACGATCAGGTCGGCGGTCAGCACGAGATTGCGCAGTTCCAGCAGATCGGCGGTGACGTGGAAATTGCGGTAATACTCGTTGATTTCCTCGTGCAGGAGTTGAATGCGATGTTGGGCGCGTTGCAGACGTTTGGTCGTGCGCACGATACCGACGTAGTCCCACATGAAGCGGCGCAACTCATCCCAGTTGTGGGAGACGACCACCAGTTCATCCGCGTCGGTCACCCGGCTTTCATCCCAGTCCGGCAGCGCCTCATGTGCGGATTCCGGACGCGCCAGGATGTCGGTGGCGGCCGCATCGGCGAATACCAGACACTCCAGCAGTGAATTGCTGGCAAGACGGTTGGCTCCGTGCAAACCGGTGCAGGCCGTTTCGCCGATCGCATACAGCCGGTCAACATCAGTACGTGCCGCCAGATCAGTGACAACCCCGCCGCAGGTGAAATGCATCGCCGGGACGACCGGGATCGGCTGTCTGGCGATATCGATGCCCAGCGCCAGGCAGCGCGCATGGATGGTCGGGAAATGTTCTTTCAGGAAAGATTCCGGCTGGTGCGAAATGTCCAGAAACACGCAATCCAGACCGCCCTTCTTCATTTCGTAGTCGATGGCGCGCGCGACCACATCGCGCGGTGCCAGTTCGGCGCGTTCATCATGTTGCGGCATGAAACGGGTGCCGTCGGGCAGTTTGAGCAGGCCCCCCTCGCCGCGCACCGCCTCGCTGATCAGGAACGACTTGGCATGCGGGTGGTAAAGACAGGTCGGATGGAATTGCATGAACTCCATGTTGGACACGCGACAACCGGCACGCCAGCCCATGGCGATGCCGTCGCCGGTGGATGTGTCCGGATTGGTCGTATAAAGATAGACCTTGCCGGCGCCGCCGGTCGCCATTACGGTGTTTTGTGCGGCGATGGTGCGCACCCGGTCGTGTTCCTTGTCGAGCACATAGGCGCCGTAGCAGCGCGCTTCGCGCTTGCCCAGCTTGCGTCCGGTGAGCAAATCCACCGCGATGTGCTGTTCGAGTACCGTGATGTTCGGATGCGCCAGCACCTGCTCCCCCAGGGTCTGCTGCACGGCTTTGCCGGTGGCGTCGGCGGCGTGAATGATGCGGCGGCGACTGTGCCCGCCCTCCCGGGTGAGATGGAAGTCGGTGCCGCTCCCTTCGCTGCGGGAAAACGGCACACCCTGTTCGATCAGCCAACTCACGGCGGCCGCACCGCGTTCGACGACAAAGCGCGTGGTTTTCGCATTGCACAGGCCGGCACCTGCCGTGAGCGTGTCGCGGATGTGTTCGTCCAGGCTGTCATCCGGGGTTTGTACGGCCGCAATCCCGCCCTGTGCCCACGCACTCGCACCATCCAGCAGGCCGCGTTTGGTGACGATGGCGACTTGCTGCCGGTCGGCCAGTTTCAGGGCGAGGGTCAGGCCGGCGAGGCCGCTACCGATGATGAGGGTGTCAAATTCCAGCACGATGTGGGGAGGGCGTGAGTCGATGTCGCGACTATAGCAAAACTGGCCGGACAAACGTGGAAATGAACTAATTTTCCAGGCGGCTGTCCATCCGCGCGTTACGGGCAAGGCTGACGATGTGCACCCGTCCGGTTATACTCACGCGCCGCATCTGGCGGCAATCAACGATAAACCGGGAAACGGAATGGGTGACAGGGAAGTCGATCAACAGCTGGTGGAACGCGCGCAACGCGGGGACAAGCACGCGTTCGAGCTATTGGTCGGCAAATATCAGCGCCGTCTCGGGCGGTTGATTTCCCGTTTTGTGCGCAATGCGGCCGAGGCCGAGGATTTGACGCAGGAAGCGTTCATCAAGGCGTACCGGGCGTTGCCGGCATTCCGTGGCGACAGTGCTTTTTACACCTGGCTGTACCGCATCGGCATCAACACGGCCAAGAACCATCTGCTGGCGCAGGGGCGGCGGGCGCCCACCAGCACCCCGTTCGACTCGGAAGAGGCGGAAGATTTCGAGGATGCGAGTTTGCTGCACGAGGTGGCGACTCCTGAAAATGAATTGATGAGCAAACAGGTGGTTGAAGTCGTCAATGCTTCGCTGCAGCAACTGCCGGAAGACTTGCGTACCGCGCTGACGCTGCGCGAGATCGAGGGTTTGAGTTATGAAGAGATCGCGTCGGTGATGAATTGTCCGATCGGCACGGTCAGGTCGCGCATCTTTCGGGCGCGGGAAGTGGTCGCCACGAATCTGCGGCCATTGTTGGGAACCAGTGAAAACAACAGGTGGTAAAGATGAAACAGGAAATATCGGCGTTGATGGATGGCGAACTGTTCGAGGACGAGGCAGAGGCCCTGCTGGACAAACTCAAACGGAAACCGGACGTTGACCGGGACTGGATGACCTATCACCTGATCGGCGATGTCCTGCGCCAGCCGGAATGTATTCATTGCGGTTTTACCGCGTCCTTCCATCAACGACTGCAAGCCGAACCCACCGTTCTGGCGCCGCACCGCCAAACTTCTCAACGCATCAGGCATTACGCCATGTCGGCGGCAGCCTCGGTCATGGCGCTGGCCCTGGTGGCATGGTTGTCCATGCAGGTCGGTACCGAACCCGTGGTGCAGACGGCAAACGTGCAACCGCCGAACCCGATTCGTCCGGCGGCCTATCAGGTTGACGATTATCTGATGGCACATCAGGAATTCTCGCCCAGCGCGGATGTGCAGGGCGCAGCGACCTATATCCACACCGTGGCGGAAAAAGAGTGAAGCGCGTGAGGTTGCACGTCATCCTGCCCGGCATGCTGTGGTTGCTGGGCGCGGCTTCTGCCGCGGCCGATCCGCTGCAGGATGATGCGGGATGGTTGCGCACCATGGCGTTCGCCGCGCATCAGACCAATTACAGCGGCGTGTTTGTCTATCAGGCCGGCGGCCGGGTGGAGATGTCGCGCATCACCCATCTGGTGGACGCGCAGGGGGAACATGAACGATTGCAGGGGATGGAAGGTTCTCGGCGCGAGATCATCCGCCACAATGACCAGGTCTGGATGTATCTCGGGGACAAGAAAGTCAGGTTCGGCAAGCGTCATGCCCGGCGCGCGTTTCCGGCGCTGTTGCCCGAGCAGATTCTGACGCTGAAAGAAAATTATGTCGTCACCCAGGAAGAAGAGGATCGGGTGGCGGATTACCACGCGCACACGATACGCCTGCAACCCAAGGACACTTTGCGCTACGCGCGCAAGATGTGGGCGCACAGCGAATCCGGCCTGTTGCTCAAAGCGGTGGTGCTGGACGAGCACGACCGGGTGATCGAGCAATACGCTTTCTCGCAATTGCAGATCGGCGGCAACATCGACCGCAAGTGGATTCCGGCGAGCGAAAGCGATACCCGGGAAATCGCGGCGAGGGAACACCTTTCGCCGCTGCCGGAGGCGGGCATCGAAAGCGTGTCGAGTGGATGGCAAGTCGATGGCGTGCCGCCCGGATTCAAAAAAATAATCGAAATGCGCCGCATTCTGGCGCAACGCGAATCCCCGGTGGTGCAAATCGTGTATTCGGACGGACTGGCCGCGCTGTCGATCTTCATCGAGCGGGCTGCCGAAGCGGATCATCCGCACCTCGGCCTTTCCAGCCAGGGCGCGGTCCACGTTTATCGCAAGTTGAGCGACGGCAATTTCATCACGGTTGTCGGCGAATTGCCGCCGCGCGCCGTGCTGCAGGTTGGCGAGTCGGTACGCTATGCGGGAGAGCCTCATGAATGAGATGCGCGCCATCGTCGTTTCCCTGCGCGGCGACCAGGCCGAGATTGCGCCGGTCGGCAATTTCGGGTGTAGTCATTGCAACAGCGGCAACGGATGCGGCAGCGGCAAGCTGGCGCAGATGTTTTGCAGCAACAAGCCGCGCAAATTCAGCGCGCGGAATTTAGCGCAGGCGCATATCGGCGACGAAGTGAATGTCGTGCTGCCCGCAGGCTTGCTGCTGCGGAGTTCGCTGCTGATGTACATCCTGCCGCTGGCGCTGCTGCTGGGTGGCGCGCTGCTGGGCGCGGCGATGGCGGACACCCATGCCGCACGTGACGGCTATGCCTTGGCGGGCGCGCTGGCCGGATTGTTGGCGGGATTTGCCGCCGGCCGTGCCATCGCGGCCGGGGCAAGGCAGCAGGCGGTCGTGCAGTCCGTGGTCGTAGGCAAAGCGGTTATTTGAGAGCTCATCGGGAGGTTTTTCATGTTCAAACGGTATTTGCTGTTCTTTGCGGGTTTTCTGTTTGCAGCTTCGGTCTGGTCGGCAGAACTGCCGGATTTCACCACCTTGGTGGAAAAGCAGGGTGCGGCCGTGGTGAATGTCAGTACCACGCAAACCATCGAAGCGCCGCAGGGTTTGCAGGGGTTTCCCAATTTGCCGGAGAACGATCCGTTCTACGAATTCTTCCGCCGTTTCGCCCCGAAAGTCCCGCAGCAGCGTGAATCCAGGTCCTTGGGCTCGGGCTTCATCATCAGCGCCGATGGCTATGTCCTCACCAATGCGCATGTGGTCGATCGGGCCGACAAGATCACCGTGCGCCTGACCGACAAGCGCGAATTCAAGGCGACCGTGGTCGGCGTCGACAAGCGCACCGACGTGGCGTTGCTGAAAATCGAGGCGAACGGATTGCCGCAAGTGGTGCTGGGCAAACCGGATCAGCTCAAGGTGGGCGAATGGGTGCTGGCGATCGGCTCGCCGTTCGGCTTCGACAGCAGTGTCACGGCAGGGATTGTCAGCGCCAAGGGGCGCTCCCTGCCGCAGGAAAATTTTGTGCCGTTCATCCAGACCGACGTGGCGATCAATCCGGGCAACTCCGGCGGCCCTCTGTTCAATCTGAAAGGCGAAGTGGTCGGCATCAACTCGCAAATCTACAGCCGTTCCGGCGGTTACATGGGCTTGTCGTTCGCCATTCCGATCGATGTCGCGATGGAAGTCGTATCCCAGTTGCGCACCACCGGAAAGGTCACGCGCGGCCGCATCGGTGTCAGCATTCAGGAGATGACGCGCGAACTGGCGGATTCCTTCGGTCTGGCCAAGGCAGAAGGCGCCCTGATCTCCGGGGTGGAGCGGGGCGGGCCGGCGGACAAGGCGGGGGTGCGCGCCAGCGACGTGATCCTCAAGTTCGACGGCAAGGCGATTGCCAGTTCTTCCGATCTGCCGCGCATCGTGGCGGCGACCAAGCCCGGCAGCGAAGTCGGGGTGTTGCTGTGGCGCAAAGGAAGCACCCTGAAAGTCACGCTCGTCGTGGGCGAGATACAGGATGCCGCAGGCAAGCGGATCGCCGACAATGGGGATGACGATGCCCAGTCGCAGAGCATCAGCCGCCTCGGCCTGAGGGTGGCCGAACTGAATGCCGAGCAGAAGGCCGAGCTGGAAGTGGCGGGCGGTTTGCTGGTGCTGGATGCCAAGGGCGCGGCGGCGAAAGTCGATCTGCAGCGGGGCGATGTCATCCTGGCAATCGGCAACATCGAAATCACCAGTGTCAAACAGTTCAATGAAATCCTGAAACAGGTTCCGCCGGGCCGCAACATCGCCTTGCTGGTGCGGCGCAACGACGGGACGGCCTATGTCCCGATCCGCATCGACGACAAATAACCCGGGCCATCTGCGTTCGGCGATGCGCGGCAAAATCGGCTAGAATGCGCGCCTTGCGCAACTGGCCGATTTTGGCGTTTTCTCCCTATCTTCATGCAATATATCCGCAATTTTTCCATCATCGCCCATATCGATCACGGCAAATCCACGCTGGCCGACCGCATCATTCATCTTTGCGGCGGACTGTCCGACCGCGAGATGGAGGCGCAGGTGCTGGATTCGATGGACATCGAGCGCGAGCGCGGCATCACCATCAAGGCACAGACTGCCGCGCTGAACTACAAGGCGCGCGATGGCCGGATCTACAACCTCAACCTGATCGATACGCCGGGGCACGTGGACTTCTCCTACGAGGTGTCGCGCTCGCTGTCCGCCTGCGAGGGTGCGCTGCTGGTGGTGGATGCTTCGCAAGGCGTCGAAGCGCAAACCGTGGCCAACTGCTACACCGCACTCGACCTCGGCGTGGAAGTGGTGCCGGTGCTGAACAAGATCGATCTGCCGTCGGCCGATCCGGCAAATGCCATCGCCGAGATCGAGGATGTGATCGGCATCGACGCCCACGATGCGGTGCACTGCTCGGCCAAGACCGGACTGGGCGTGCAGGATGTGCTGGAATCCCTGATCGTCAAGGTGCCGCCGCCCAAGGGCGATCCCGCCGCACCGCTGCAGGCGCTGATCATCGATTCCTGGTTCGACAACTACGTCGGCGTGGTGATGCTGGTGCGCATCGTCAACGGCACGCTCAAGCCGAAAGACAAAATCCTGCTGATGGCGACCGGCGCGCAGCACCTGACCGAGCATGTCGGTGTGTTCACCCCCAGGTCGCAGGATCGTGCCGCCTTGTCCGCCGGACAGGTGGGTTTTGTGATTGCCGGCATCAAGGAGTTGAAGGATGCCAAGGTGGGCGACACCGTTACCCTGGTGTCCAGGCCGGCAGCAGCCGCCTTGCCGGGCTTCAAGGAAATCCAGCCGCAGGTATTCGCCGGACTGTTTCCGGTGGAATCCAACCAGTACGAGGCGCTGCGCGACTCGCTGGAGAAGCTCAAGCTGAACGATGCGGCGCTGCAATACGAACCCGAAGTGTCGCAAGCACTTGGCTTCGGTTTTCGCTGCGGCTTCCTCGGCCTGTTGCACATGGAGATCGTGCAGGAAAGGCTGGAGCGCGAGTTCGACATGGACCTGATCACCACCGCGCCCACGGTGATCTACGAGGTGGTGCTGCGCGATGGTTCGGTAATCATGGTGGACAACCCGTCCAAGCTGCCCGACCTGTCCAAGGTCGAGGAAATCCGCGAACCCATCGTCAACGTTAACCTGTATATGCCGCAGGAGTATGTGGGTGCGGTCATTACCTTGTGCACCCAGAAGCGCGGGGTGCAGGTGGACATGGCTTACCACGGCAAGCAGGTGCTGCTGAAGTATGAGATGCCGATGGGCGAGATCGTGCTGGATTTTTTCGACAAACTGAAATCAGTATCGCGCGGCTATGCTTCGATGGATTACGAATTCAAGGAATACCGCGCTGCGGATGTGGTGAAGGTGGACATGCTCATCAACGGCGACAAAGTGGATGCGCTGTCCATCATCGTGCACCGCTCCAACAGCCAGTACCGCGGGCGTGAAGTGGCTGCCAAGATGCGCGAACTGATCCCGCGCCAGATGTACGATGTGGCGATCCAGGCCGCCATCGGCGCCAACATCATTTCGCGCGAAAACGTGAAGGCTTTGCGCAAGAATGTGCTGGCCAAATGCTACGGCGGTGACATCACGCGCAAGAAGAAACTGCTGGAAAAGCAGAAGGCCGGGAAGAAGCGCATGAAACAGGTGGGCAGTGTGGAAATTCCGCAGGAAGCCTTCCTTGCCATCCTGCGCGTTGACGATAAATAACCACGGAAATCCAGATGACTTTTGCCCTGATCCTGTTCGTCCTGCTCGTGCTCACCGGCGCGATCTGGCTGTTGGATAAATTCATGTTGCGCCAACGGCGTGCGCCCGCGGACAAGCAACCGTGGTGGGTGGAATATTCCATCAGTTTCTTTCCGGTGATTCTCGCCGTATTCGTGTTGCGCTCGTTCGTGGTTGAACCGTTCAAGATTCCGTCCGGCTCGATGATCCCGACCTTGCACGTGGGCGACTTCATCCTGGTCAATCGCTACACCTATGGATTGCGCCTGCCCATCGTCAACCGGAAGATCGTGGAGATCAACCAGCCGCAGCGCGGCGATGTGATGGTGTTCCACTATCCGAACGATCCCTCGGTGGACTACATCAAGCGCGTGATCGGATTGCCGGGAGACGAGATCATCTACCGCGACAAGCAACTGTGGCTGAACGGCAAACTGCAAGCCGCTGCCCGCGACGGGGATTACAATTATGTCGAAAGCGGTCTCAATTTCGTGCATACCGAACGCTACCGTGAGAATCTCGACGGGCGCGAGCACCCCATCCTGATCAATCCGGAGCGGGCGCAGATCCACCTGAACGGGGTCGAACGCTTTCCGCAATTCGAGCAATGCCGTTATAGTGAGCGCGAGATGCGTTGCACCGTGCCGGCCGGACAGTATTTCATGATGGGCGACAACCGCGACAACAGCCGCGACAGCCGCTACTGGGGATTCGTTCCGGACGAGCTGATCGTGGGCAAGGCGTTTCTCATCTGGATGAATTTCGACGAGCTGAAGCGCGTGGGCTTGTCGGTCGAGTGAGCGTGTTTTTTGGGAAAGGAGTCGTCATGCATGGAATGAAAAATCGACAATGCGGCGTGGGCTTGACTAATTTAATCATGGGCGCATTCGCGCTCATTATCATCGCGTTGCTTGCCCTGAAAATCGTACCAAGCTACCTGCACAGCATGCAGATAAGCCATATTTTCAACGAAATCGTGGCGGATCCGGCCATGCAAGATGCGCCGATCAGCGCGGTGGAGATGTCCTACCGCAAACGCGCCAGCATCAACTATATCGAAGACCTCAAGGTCGAGGATATCGAGATCGTGCGCGAGGGCGGCGCGCTCAGTTTGAGCGCCAGCTACGAAGTGCGGATTCCGCTGATGGGCAACGTCAGCCTGGTCTTGGCGTTCAATCCCTCCAGTTCCTGATGCGCCGATGAAGCATGCCGCACTCTGTCAGCGGATCGGTTACCGCTTTGTCCAGCCGCAGCTCTTGCAACGCGCACTGACCCATCGCAGCTACAGCGCTGAACACAACGAGCGTCTGGAATTCCTCGGCGACAGCCTGCTCAACTGCACGGTCGCCAAATATCTTTATGACCGCTATCCCGACATCGCCGAAGGCGAGTTGTCGCGGCTGCGCTCGAATCTTGTCAACCAGCAGACGCTGGCCCAACTGGCGCAGCAACTGGAACTGGGCAAGGAATTGCGGATGGGGGAGGGTGAAGTAAAGAGCGGCGGCAACCGGCGTCCGTCCATCCTCGCCGATGCGCTCGAAGCCCTGTTCGGCGCGGTCTGGCTGGATGCGGACTTCGCCGTCGCGCAGCAGGTCGTGCTCGGCCTGTATGTGCCTTATCTCGGCGGCCTCGACTTGCGCAGCCTGGGCAAGGATCCGAAGACCCTGCTGCAGGAACATCTGCAGGGCCACAAGCTGCCGTTGCCAAAATACGAGGTGGTCGCGATCCGGGGCGAGGCGCACGCGCAGACCTTCGTGGTGGCCTGCAACCTGCCAAAATTGAACATCGTCACCCAGGGCGAGGGCGCGAGCCGCCGTCTGGCCGAACAAATCGCTGCCGCTGCGGCTTATCAGCAAATTACCCCATGACCGAAAATACTGCACGCACCGGATTTATCGCCATTGTCGGCCGCCCCAACGTGGGCAAATCGACCCTGCTCAATCATCTCATCGGACAGAAGGTCAGCATTACCTCGCGCAAGGCGCAGACCACGCGCCACCGCATCCACGGCATCCTGACCGAGGGCGCGGAACAGTTTGTGTTTGTCGATACGCCCGGGTTCCAGACCCGCCACACCAACGCGCTGAACCGCAGCATGAACCGCGTGGTGACCGGCAGCCTGCGCGATGTGCATGCGGTGCTGTTCGTCATCGAGGCGCGCCACTTCGACGAGCGCGACCAGCAGGTGCTGGAACTGTTGCCGCAGGACAGGCCGATCATCCTGGTGATCAACAAGGCCGACCTGATGAAGGACAAGGCCGAGTTGCTGCCTTTCATCGAACAGGTATCCGCGCTGCGCCCGTTCGCCGCCATCGTTCCGGTCAGCGCGCGCCAGGACAAACAGCTCGACACCCTCCTCGACGCGGTCCGGCCTTATCTCGCGGCAGGTGAACATCTGTACGCGGAAGATGACATCACCGACCGCAACGAGCGTTTCCTCGCGGCCGAACTGTTGCGCGAAAAAGTATTCCGGTTCACCGGCGAAGAATTGCCCTACTCGGTCAGCGTGGTGATCGAGCAGTTCCAGCAAGAGGGCAAGTTGCGCCGCATCCATGCCGCCATTCTGGTGGACAAGGAAGCGCACAAGATCATGCTGATCGGCCACAAGGGCGAGAAACTGAAAGAGATCGCCACCCAGGCGCGGCTCGACATGGAGAAACTGTTCGACGGCAAAGTGTTTCTCGAAGTGTTCGTCAAGGTGCGCAGCGGCTGGGCCGACAGCGCGCACATGCTCAAGACACTGGGGTATGAGTAACGCGCCTGCCGGACTGCGCTTCCAGGACGAACCCGCGTTCGTGCTGCACAGCTACCCCTTCCGCGAGACCAGTCTGATCCTCGAAGTATTCAGCCGGGCGCACGGGCGGGTGCCGCTGGTGGCGCGCGGCGCCCGGCGCCCACGATCCGCGCTGCGCGGGCTGCTGATGAACTTCCAGCCGCTGGCCTTGAGCTGGTTCGGCAAGCACGAGTTGCGCACCCTGCACCGTGCGGAATGGCAGGGTGGGCAACCGCAGTTGCGGGGCACGGCATTGCTGTGCGGTTTTTACCTGAACGAACTGCTGCTCAACCTGATGGCGCGCGACGACCCGCACCAGCGGCTGTTCGATTATTACCAGCAGACCCTGCAGCGTCTGGCGCAGGAAGACGATCAAGCATTCACCCTGCGCTGCTTCGAAAAGCACATGCTGCAGGAACTCGGTTACGCGCTGACGCTGGACAAGGAGGCGGACAGCGGCAAGCCGGTCGTACCGGAGCGGACGTACCGCTATATACTTGAACGCGGCGCGATTGTGGAGACACCGGACTCGGTACAAGGCATGCCAGTGCTCGGCAAGACCCTGCTCGACATGGCGGCGGACGATTACCGCGACGCCGACAGCGCGCGCCAGAGCAAGCAATTGATGCGCATGCTGCTGGACCATCATCTGGCCGGGAAAACCTTGCATACACGCGAATTGATGAGGGATTTACAGAAGCTATGAAACTTGGACTGAATATCGACCATATCGCCACCCTGCGCCAGGCGCGCGGCGCGCGTTATCCCAATCTGGTGCGTGCCGCGCTGATCTGCGAGGATGCCGGTGCGGATGCCATCACCCTCCATCTGCGGGAAGACCGGCGCCACATTCAGGATGCCGACGTTGACCTGTTGCGCGGCATGTTGCAGACGCGGATGAATCTCGAATGCGCAGTCACCGGGGAGATGATAGACAACGCCCTGCGCGTCAAGCCGCACGACATCTGCCTGGTACCCGAGCGGCGCGCGGAACTGACCACCGAAGGCGGGCTGGACGTGGTGAAGTATTTCGAGCCGGTAAAAAGCGCGACGCAGCGTTGCCTTGATGCGGGCATTCGCGTTTCGCTGTTCATTGATCCCGACGAGAGGCAGATCGACGCGGCGCAGCAGAGCGGCGCGCCGGTGATCGAACTACACACCGGCCGCTATGCCGACGCCGACAATTTGCCGGCGCGCGCAGCGGAATTGGCGCGCCTGCACCGTGCTGCCCTGCACGCGCACGCGCTCGGACTGCAGGTCAACGCCGGACACGGTTTGCATTACCACAACGTGCAGCCCATCGTTGCCCTGCCGCATATCGCCGAGCTCAACATCGGCCATGCGATCATCAGCGAGGCGGTGTTCATCGGGCTGGAGCAGGCAGTGAAGAACATGAAGGCTTTGCTCGCCGCATGATCTTCGGCATCGGCACCGACATCGTCAGCGTCGCGCGCATCGAAGCAGCGGTGCAGCAACATGGTGCCGCCTTCGCGCAAAAGATTCTGACGCCCTCCGAGCTGGCCGACTATGCGTTGGCGCCGCATCCCGCACGTTTCCTGGCCAAGCGCTTCGCCGCCAAGGAAGCGTTTGCCAAAGCGACCGGGCAGGGGTTGCGTCATCCCATCACCCTGCACAACCTCACGGTCAACCACGATGCAATGGGCAAGCCGCAATTCTGCTTTGCAGCTGAATTATCCGTTCAATTGCAACAGCTCGGTATCCGGCATCATCACTTGAGCATCAGCGATGAAAAAGACCATGCGATTGCCTTCGTGATTTTAGAGGTGGCCTCGTAATTTCGGACAGTCCTATAAGTTCCAATACAGCGAGCTGAACGTTGCTTACGCCTTGCCCGCCAGTTCCTTCAGCACAAACGGCAGGATGCCGCCGTTGTTGTAGTAATCCACCTCGATCGGCGTGTCGATGCGCAGCAGCAGGGCAACAGTCTGCCTGCTGCCGTCGCGGCGGGTGATGGCAAGCTGAACGTCTTGTTGCGGCTTCAGCTTGTCGTTGATGCCGAGCAGGTCGAAGGTCTCGTCGCCCGTCAGATTCAAACTCGCCACGCTATCGCTGCCCTTGAATTGCAGCGGCAACACGCCCATGCCCACCAGGTTGCTGCGGTGGATGCGCTCGTAGCTCCGGGCGATGACCGCCTTCACGCCGAGCAGTTGCGTGCCTTTCGCCGCCCAGTCGCGCGACGAACCGGTACCGTATTCCTCGCCGGCGAAGATCACGGTCGGCGTGCCGTCGGCGATGTATTTCATCGCGGCGTCGTAGATGGCCATCTGTTCGCCCTTGTACAGGGTGTAGCCGCCTTCGATGCGGCTGCCGTCGGCCCCAGGCGGCAGCATCAGGTTTTTCACGCGCACGTTGGCGAAGGTGCCGCGCATCATCACCTCGTGGTTGCCGCGGCGCGAACCGTAGCTGTTGAAGTCCTTCACGGCCACCTTGTGCGCTTGCAGATACTGGCCTGCCGGCGTGGTGGGCTTGAAGCTGCCGGCCGGGCTGATGTGGTCGGTCGTAACGGAATCGCCAAACAGCGCGAGCGCCTTCGCGCCCTTGATGTCGCCGATCCTGGGAGCATCTCCGTCGAAGAACGGCGGTCGCGCGATGTAGGTGGAATCATCCCACTGGTACAGGTTGCCGGTGGGGGCCTGGATGGCGTTCCACAGCGGCAGGTCGCGGGTCAGATCGGAATACAGCTTCTGATACACGGCGGGATCGGCCGCGTACTTCATCACGGTCGCCACCTCGTGGCTGTTCGGCCAGATATCCTTGAGATACACCGGCTGGCCATCGCGGCCGCTGCCCAGCGGCTCGCTGGTGAGGTCGATGTTGGCGCGGCCGGCGATGGCGAACGCCACCACCAGCGGCGGTGAGGCAAGGAAGTTGGCCTTGATGTTCGGGTGGATGCGCGCCTCGAAATTGCGGTTGCCGGAGAGCACGGCGGCGCACACCAGACCGTTATTGGTGATGGTCTGGTCGATGTCTTCGCGCAGCGGTCCGGCGTTGCCGATGCAGGTGGTGCAGCCGTAGGCGGCAAGACCGAAACCCAGTTGCGTCAGCGGTTCCAGCAGACCGGCATTCTGCAGGTACTCGGTCACCACGCGCGAACCGGGAGCGAGGGTGGTCTTGATGTGCGGCGCAACCTTCAAGCCCTTGGCGACCGCCTTCTTCGCCAGCAGTCCGGCGGCCAGCAACACGCCGGGGTTGGAGGTGTTGGTGCAGGAAGTGATCGCCGCAATCAGCACGTCGCCGTTGCCGATTTCCAGCCCATCCCTGCCGGTGGGGTAACGCTTGGAGAGGTTCGCGGCAGGTTGGTTGAAGCCGTTCTCGGCGACGGGCTTGCTGAACAGGGTGTCGAACGTGTCCTGCATGGCGGGCAACGCGATGCGGTCTTGCGGGCGCTTGGGGCCGGCCAGCGACGGCACGATGCTGGACAGGTCCAGTTCCACCACGCTGCTGTAGTCGATGCTGCCTGCCTTGGGAATCCCGAACAGACCCTGCGCCTTGAAGTAGGACTCGAAGGCATCCACTTCTTCCGCCGTGCGGCCGGTGTTCTTCATGAACTGCACGGTTACGTCGTCCACCGGGAAGAAACCCATGGTGGCACCGTATTCCGGCGCCATGTTGGCCAGCGTGGCGCGGTCGGGGACGGACAGCGCCGCCGTGCCTTCGCCGAAGTATTCGACGAACTTGCCCACCACCTTGTGTTTGCGCAACAGTTCGGTCACGGTCAGCACCAGGTCGGTGGCTGTCACCCCCTCGTTCAACTTGCCTGTCAGGTGCACGCCGACCACATCCGGCGTCAGGAAATATACCGGCTGGCCGAGCATGCCGGCCTCAGCCTCGATGCCGCCCACGCCCCAGCCAACTACGCCGATGCCGTTGATCATGGTGGTGTGCGAATCGGTGCCGACCAGGGTATCCGGGTAATACACGCCGTCCTTGTGCTGCACGCCGCGCGCCAGATATTCCAGGTTCACCTGGTGCACGATGCCGATGCCGGGCGGCACCACCTTGAAGGTGTCGAAGGCCTGCATGCCCCACTTCATGAAGCGGTAGCGCTCGCTGTTGCGCTCGAACTCCAGCCCCATGTTGATCTTCAGTGCATCCGGGTTGTTGTAGCTGTCGATCTGCACCGAGTGGTCCACCACCAGGTTCACCGGTACCAGCGGCTCGATCACCTTGGGGTCTTTGCCCGCCTTCGCGGCGGCATCACGCATCGCGGCGAGGTCGGCCAGCAGCGGCACGCCGGTGAAATCCTGCAACACGATGCGCGCCACCACGAACGGAATCTCTGCGCTGCGCGCGGCGTTCGGCTGCCAGTTCGCCAGTTCGCGCACATGCTGCTCGGTCACCTTCTTGCCGTCCACGTTGCGCAAGACGGATTCCAGCACGATGCGGAGGGAGACCGGCAGGCGCGAGAGCTTGCCGATGCCGGCCTTCTCCAGTGCGGGCAATGAATACAGCGTGCCCTTTTTGCCGGAAGCGAGCGTGAGGGTCTGGCGGACGTGGAAGGGATCGTGGGGCATGGATGCGTCTCCATAAAAGGTAACGGGAAAGGTGCGTGATTATAGTCGTTCGGTCTGTCCAGTTGGCGCTCCATGACGTTTCTGCTAAAGATTTTCAAAATCCAGCCGATAGGGTTCGAGACGGGCAGCAGGCGGATCAGGTTCTGTTTCCAGGGGTTATTGCAACGATTGCGCGGGGGCGTAGCTTGTTAAGATGGGCGTCCGAATCTTCAAATAAGGAATGGTTTTGCTGATTTCCTGGAATATTCCGCTGGTGCTGCTGTCGGTGTTGCTGGCCATGGTCGGCGCTTACACCGCGCTGATCCATGCCCGGCGCATGCGGATCAGCACCGGCCATACCGCCAACATGTGGATGCTGACGGGGGCGGCGACGCTGGGCGTGGCGGTCTGGGCTATGCACTTCGTCGGCATGCTGGCATTCCATTTGCCCATTCCGCTGGGTTACGACCTCGAACTGACCTTGCTGTCGCTGCTGCCCGCCATCCTCGCCGCCCTGGTCGGGTTCCGCATCCTGCGCCAACCGGAGGTCAGCGCCGGACGCCTGCTGTTCAGTGCCGTCCTGATGGGGATCGGCATCAGCGGCATGCACTACCTCGGCATGGCCGCGCTGAAGATGATGCCGGCGATCCGCTACGAACCGCTCGTCTTGGTCGCGTCCGTGCTGGTCGCCATCACCGCATCCTGGATGGCGCTGTATTTCATGTACCGTGCCGCATGGCTGAAGCTGCACGGCACGCCGCGCAATGTGCTCGGCGGAATCCTGCTGGGGCTGGGCATCTCTGCCATGCACTATGTCGCCATGGTCGGCGTGCAGATTCCGCAGAACGCGATCTGCCAGGTTGATGCCCTGCGCATTGAACCCGGCGTGCTGGCGATCCTGGTGGCCTTGACCTCGATGTTCTGGTTCGGCGGCGGCCTGCTGGCCAGCCTGTTCGACCAGCGCATGGCGCGTGCGAACGCCAACGAGCTGGAAAATCTGCAGCAGCAGCACGAGCAGTTGCTGCGCCAATCGGAAGCGGTATCGTCCGCCATGATCGCCGCCCTGCGCGAGAGCGAAGACCAACTGCGCCTGACCCTGCAGAGTGCGCCGGATGCCGTGTTCATCACCGAGAAGGACGGGCACATCGTCTATGTCAACGACAACGTGGTGAACCTGCTGGGCTATGAACGCGCCGAGCTGTATGCGATGAGCGTGTTCGATCTGGTGCCGGAAGACTGGCGCGCAACGTACCACGAAACAGGCGCGCAGATCATTTCGGTTTCCGGGCGTCATGTGTTCGAGATCCGCCTGCTGACGCGCGACGGCGAGAAGATCCCGTTCGAGTTGAACGCGGTGCTGTTGCCGAATGGCCGGGTCTATGGTTCCTGCCGCGACATCCGCGAGCGCAGGGCGGCACAAAAAGCCCTGAAAGAGTCGCAGGAGAGCCTGCAACGCCTGCTCGATTCGATGGCGGAAGGCATGTATGGCGTGGACAACCGGGGGCGGTGCACCTTCGTCAACCGGGCGTTCCTGCGCATCCTGGGGTTTGCCAGTGCCCGGGAGGTGCTGGGCCGGCACATCCACACGCTCATCCACCATTCCCATGCCGATGGCACGCCCTATCCGGCAACCGAATGCCTCATGTACCAGGCCTTCCAACTGAACCAGTCCGCGCATTGCGACGATGAAGTGTTCTGGCGCAAGGACGGCGTGGCGCTGCCGGTGGAATACTGGTCGCATGCCATCGTCGCCGACGGCAAGGTCGTCGGTGCGGTGGCGACCTTTCTCGATATCTCGGAGCGCAGGGAAAAAGAGCAGCACATCCATCAGCTGGCGTTCTACGACGCCCTGACCAACCTGCCGAACCGGCGTCTGTTGCTGGAGCGTTTGCAGCAGTCGATGGCGGTCAGCGCGCGCAACGGACGGCATGCGGCGCTGATGCTGCTCGATCTGGACAATTTCAAGAAACTCAACGATTCCAAAGGGCATGCCGCCGGCGACGAGCTCCTGCGCGAAGTGGCCAGGCGCTTGCAGAACGCCATGCGCGAGGGCGACACCGTGGCGCGCCTGGGCGGCGACGAATTCGTGCTGGTGCTCGACAACCTGAGTATTGCGCCGCAGGAGGCGGCGGAGCAGGCGGAAATCGTGGCGGAAAAGATCCGCGCCGCCCTCAACCAGCCCTATCAGTTGGGCGAGTATGCGCACCACATCTCGCCCAGTATCGGGGTGGTGATGCTGCGCGGCCATCGGGAGACTCTCGACGCGCTGTTGAAACACGCCGACATCGCCATGTATCAGGCCAAGCAGGCGGGGCGCAACACCATCCGTTTCTACGATCCGCAGATGCAGGCCATCATCGATGCCCGGCTGGAACTGGAATCCGAACTGGAGCAGGCGCTGGCGGGCGACCAGTTGCTGCTCTACTACCAGATTCAGGTAGATGCGCAGCACCGTCCGCTCGGTGCCGAAGTCCTGATGCGCTGGCAACACCCGCAGCGCGGCATGGTGTCGCCTGCCGCTTTCATCCCGCTGGCGGAAGAAACCGGGCAGATCGTGGCGATGGGTACCTGGGCCTTGCGCACGGCCTGCCTGCAACTCAAAACCTGGCAGCAGGATGCGCAGACCTCCGAGCTGACCCTGGCCGTCAACGTCAGCGCGCGCCAGTTCCGCGATGCCGAATTCGTGCCGCAAGTGCAGCGTATCCTGGTCGAAACCGGTGCCAAGCCGTCCCGCCTCAAGCTCGAACTGACCGAAAGCACGGTGCTGGAGAACGTCGAGGACACGATCGAGAAGATGCGCGAACTGAAGCTGCTCGGTATCAGTTTTTCCATGGACGACTTCGGCACCGGCTATTCCTCGCTGCAATACCTGAAGCGCCTGCCGCTGGACCAGATCAAGATCGACCAGAGCTTCGTGCGCGACATCGCCACCGACCCCAACGACGCCGCCATCGTGCAGACCATCATCGCCATGACCGAGGCGCTTGGCCTGAACGTGATCGCCGAAGGCGTGGAAACGGAAGAACAGGAACAATTCCTCAACCTGCGCGGTTGCCATGCCTTCCAGGGTTATCTGTTCGGCAAGCCGGTGCCACTGGTGCAATTCGAACAATTACAGCGGGAGGGCCTGTCAAATGCTCGCACGCTTCAATCCTAAAAGCAGCCTGCGCGCGGAGATTGGTCTGGCCAGCGGCGGCATCGTCATGCTGCTTTCTGCCGCCTTGAGTTTTTATGCGGCGGATACCAGCAAGCGCCAGATCGAGCAGAACGAGGGCGAGGCTTTTGTGCGCCGCGCCCAGACCGCGCTGGACGTGCTGGACCGCGGCATGTTCGAACGGGTCCGCGAGATCCGCAATGCGGCGAATCTGGATGAGATGCGCGACCCCAAAGTGGGCGTGGATCGCAAACGCGAACTGATGGAACGTTTGCAGAAAAACTTCGATGCTTATGCGTGGATCGGCTTTTGCGACACCCAGGGCATTGGCCTGGTGGGTACCGGAAAATACCTCGAAGGCAAGAATCTGTCGAAACGGCCCTGGTGCACCGAGGGGCGCAAGGGAGACTATATCGGCGATGTGCACGATGCCCTGCTGCTGGCCAAGCTGCTGCCCAACCCCAGCGGCGAGACGTTCTACCTGGTGGATGTTGCGTCCCCCGTGTTCGATCACCGGAACAATCTGCTCGGCGTACTGTGCGGCCACATCTACTGGAGCTGGGCATCCGAAGCGCTGGACAGCAAGCGCACGCCGGGGCGGGAAATCTTTTTATTGAGCGACGACGGCAAGGTGCTGTCGGGCACCGAGAATGCCTGGGGGGACTTCGCCGCAATGGCGCCGCTGACCGCACAGGACATCAAGGCGCACGCGGGCAAAGGGTATCGGATCGAGCCGTTCAGGGATGACAAGACCTATCTGGTGGGCTACGCGCGCTCGGCAGGCTATCGCGACTATCCCGGTCTGGGCTGGTCGGCGGTGGTGCGTGAAGAGGTGACGACCGCGTTCGCGCCGGCGCGCGATTTGCAACGGCACATTTTGTTCGCGGGCGTTCTGCTGGGTTTGTTTTTTACCTGGCTTTCCTGGTTGATGTCGGGGCGTATCTCCGATCCGATCCGTCGCATCAGTGCGGCAGCAGACAAGGTGGCGGCGGGCGATCTGGACACCGCCATACCGACGGTGAACCGGGAAGACGAAGTGGCGCATTTGGGCCGCGCCATCCATGACATGGTCGATAGCCTGACCGGGGAAATCAGGCAGCGCCGAGTGGCTGAAGCAGGACTGCGTCTGTCCGCCAAGGTGTTCGAGCAGAACAGCGAGGCAATCATGGTCACGGATCGCGACAACCGCATCGTTATGGTCAATCGTGCCTTCAGCCTGATCACGGGCTACGCTGAGGCAGAGGTGATTGGGATAAATCCGCGGCTGCTGTCTTCCGGTCGCCAACCGATGCAGTTCTACCGCGAGCTGTGGCAGAAATTGAATGAAGAGGATATGTGGCGCGGAGAGATCTGGAACAAACGCAAGAACGGGGATGTGTTTCCGGAATGGCTGACCATCAGCAACGTGCGGGATGACGCGGGCGAGCTCACGCATCACATCGCCGTCTTCATCGATATCACCGAGCGCAAAAAAGAAGAAGAGCGCATCCGCCAGTTGGCGAATTACGACAGCCTCACCCGTTTGCCCAACCGCAACCTGCTGCAAGACCGCATCGAGCAGGGCATCGCGCAGGCGCTGCGCCATAGGACCAAGCTGGCCACGCTATTCATCGACCTGGATCACTTCAAGAACATCAACGATTCGCTGGGGCACGATGTGGGCGACGCGCTGTTGCGGCAGGTTGCGTTGCGTTTGCAAACCTGCATCAGGCGAACGGATACCCTGGCGCGCTTCGGTGGGGATGAGTTCATCGCTTTGCTGACCGATCTGGACAGCGAGGCGGAAGCCTCCTTCGTGGCGGAAAAAATGATCGCGGTGCTGGGCGAGCCGTTCGACATCGGCAAGCACGCCTTGCACGTTACGCCCAGCATCGGGATCAGCCTCTGCCCCGACGACGGCGACACGGCGATGCAGTTGATGCGCAACGCCGATCTGGCGATGTACCGCGCCAAGGACGGGGGGCGAAACCGGCTTGCCTTCTACGAGGAGCAGATGAACCGCAAGGCGGTGGAACGGCTGCGTCTGGAGAACGACCTGCGCGCTGCCATCGACCAGCAGCAGCTCATGCTGTATTACCAACCCAAAGTGGCGTGCGCGGACAATCGGGTCGTGGGCATGGAAGCGCTGCTGCGCTGGGAGCATCCCGAGTTTGGTTTCATCTCGCCCGCCGTTTTCATTCCGGTGGCCGAGCAGAGCGGATTGATCGCCGAGATCGGCGACTGGGTTTTGCGCCAGACCGTCTTGCAGTTGCGCATCTGGCAATCGCAGGGCTATTGCATCGTCCCGGTCGCGGTGAATCTGTCGGCGGTTCAATTCAGGCAGTCCGACCTGGTCGAGCGCATCCAGAAAATCGTGCATGACGGCGGTATTGACAATCGCTACCTCGAACTCGAATTGACCGAGAGCGTGCTGATGGAGAGCGGCAACAACAGCGAGACGACGGTTCACCGCTTGAGTGCGGCGGGATTCAGCCTGGCGCTGGACGATTTTGGTACCGGCTATTCCTCTTTGAGCCGGTTGAAACTGTTGCCGATGAACGCGCTGAAGATTGACCAGTCCTTTGTGCGCGACATCGCCACCGACGAGAACGACGAAAGCATCGTCAGTGCGACCGCCGTGCTCGCGCATGCGATGGAGATGACGGTGATTGCGGAAGGCGTGGAGACCCCGCAGCAACTCGCCTTCATCCGCGATCTGAATTGCGAGCAATACCAGGGCTATCTGTTCAGCAAGCCGGTGCCTGCCGGGGAAGTGGTGCGCTTTTTGGCCACGGAAGCGAGGACGGGGTCATGAGATGTGCTCTTGCAGTTCTGGATTTCTGAACGCGCCTGAATCAACGATCACGGGGAATAGCCGACATGATGAGAGATAGTCTCGAAGCAAAAATCACGGGAAGCGGCCACGCCGGCATGCCCGATGCCGTGGCGATGCAAACGGCGATCGACCAGCATGCCATCGTGTCCATCGCCGACCGTCAGGGCAACATCATCGAGGTGAACGACAAGTTCTGCGCGATCAGCGGCTACGCGCGCGACGAGCTGCTGGGCCGGAATCATCGCATCGTCAATTCCGGCCTGCACCCCAAAGCCTTCTTTGCCGCGATGTATCGCACGATCTATGCCGGCCAGGTCTGGCACGGCGAGATTTGCAACCGGGCCAAACACGGCGGGCTGTATTGGGTGCAGAGCACCATCGTGCCGCTGTTCGACGCGGCGGGAGCAGTCGCCTCGTTCATCAGCATCCGCACCGACATCACCCAAAGCAAGTTGCAGCAACTCGTGCTGGAAGAGGCGCAGCGGCTGGGCAAGCTCGGGTACTGGCAGCTCGACCTGCAGAGCGGGAAACTGGATTGGTCGGCGGAGATCTACCACATCTTCGAGATCGATCCGGAGCGGTTCGGCGCGTCCTACCCGGCTTTTCTCGACCTGATTCATCCCGAGGATCGCAATCTGGTTTCCGAGGCGTATGAATCGTCGGTGGACGAGCGCCGCGATTACGCTATCGAACACCGCCTGCTGTTTGCGGACGGGCGTGTCAAATGGGTGTGCGAGCGCGGCCGCACCGAATATGACGCGCAGGGCAGGGCATTCAAGTCCATCGGCACGGTGCAGGACATCACGGCGGCAAAGGCCAGCGAGGAAAAGCTGCGCATCGCCTCCATCGCCTTCGAGACGCAGGAGGCGATCCTGGTGACCGACGCGAAGAACCGCATCATTGCGGTCAACCGCTCCTTTGAGCGGCTGACCGGTTACAGCGCTGCCGAAGCGATCGGGCGCGACCCCAGCCTGCTGAAGTCGGGCAAGCACGATGCGTCTTTCTATGCAGCGATGTGGAAGGCATTGCAAACCAACGGGTCGTGGTCGGGCGAGGTCTGGGACAAACGCAAGGACGGATCCCTTTATCCCAAGTGGCTGACCATCACCGTGGTGCGTGATGACAAGAACGAGATCAGCCAGTTCGTGGCGATCTTCATGGATATCAGCGAGCGCAAGCAGGCGGAGGCGGAGATTCATCGCCTCGCTTTCTATGACAGCCTGACCGGGTTGCCCAATCGCAGGCTGTTGATGGACCGGCTGGAACTGGCGCTGGCGACCAGCGCGCGCAGCGGCGAATGGGGCGCGCTGATCTTCATGGATATGGACAACTTCAAGACGCTCAACGACACGCGCGGACACCAGATGGGCGACCTGATGCTGGTCGAAGCGGCCCGGCGTCTCAAAACGTGTGTGCGGGAAGTCGATACCGTGGCGCGCCTGGGCGGGGACGAGTTTGTCGTGGTGTTGCAGAACATGGGGGTGACGGAAGTGCGTGCCGCCACCCTGACCGAATCGGTCGCGGAAAAGATTTCCTTGGCCATGAACACACCCTATTCGCTCAAGGGCTACCAACACCACTCCAGTGCGAGCATCGGCATCAGCCTGTTTCACGGGCACGACACCGGCATCGAGGAACTGCTGAAGCGGGCGGATACCGCGATGTACCGGGCCAAGCAGGGTGGGCGCAACCTGATCCGCTTCTTCGAGGAGGAGATGCAGGAAGCGGTGGTGGAACGGTCCGAACTGGAAACCAACCTGCGGCAGGCGCTCGAACAGGGCCAATTGCAACTGTACTTCCAGTCACAGATCGGGGCGGAGCACCAGATCACCGGGGCGGAAGTGCTGCTGCGCTGGTTCAGCCCGCAACTCGGCACGGTCTCGCCCGCGCGCTTCATTCCGGTGGCGGAAGAGAACGGGATGATCCTGTCCATCGGCGCGTGGGTGCTGGAAGGGGCGTGCCGTCTGTTGCAGGAATGGGCGATGGACGCGCAGAAGCGCCATCTGCAACTGGCGGTGAATGTCAGCCCCAAACAGTTCCGGCAAAGCGATTTCGTCGAACAGGTCACGGCACTGCTGCACCGTTACCACTTCGATCACGGCAAATTGAAACTGGAACTCACCGAGGGGCTGGTGTTGACCGACGTGAACGACACCATCGCCAAGATGAGCGCGCTCAAGCGCCTCGGCATCCATTTCTCGATGGACGATTTCGGCACCGGCTATTCGTCGCTTTCCTATCTCAAGCGGCTGCCGCTGGACCAGCTCAAGATCGACCAGAGCTTCGTGCGCGATCTGGCGACGGACAGGAATGACAAGGTGATCGTGCGCACCATCATCGACATGGCACGCAACTTCGGCCTCGATGTGATCGCCGAGGGGGTGGAGAGCATCGAGCACGTGAATATTCTGAAAAGCAGCCATTGCACCAGTTATCAGGGCTTCTTTTTCAGCAAGCCGGTGCCTTTGCCTGAATTCGAGGCGTTGTTGCCGCGGGGAGATGCGCCGCGTTCGTAGGCGCGAATATCGTGAAATCGATCACCCATTCGATTCTGCTGTTCCTGCTGCTCGGGCTGGCTCTGCCGGTGCAGGCGGCCGAGCGCGAGGTACGCATCGGCATCCTGGCATTCCGCCCCATCGAACAGACGCGGCAGCAGTGGCAGCTGACCGCGGATTTCCTGAATGCCCGCATCCCTGGCCACCACTTCACGATCGAGCCGATGTTTTTTCCCGAGCTGGACCGTGCGGTGGACGAGAAGCGCTTCGATTTCGTGCTCAACAATCCGGAGCATTACGTCACGTTGCGTGCCGCCCACGGACTGACTGCCATCGCCACCCTGATGCCGCTGGCGGAAGGACATCCGGTCAGCCAGTTCGGCGGGGTGATCTTTACCCGAGCCGACCGCGCCGACATCAACACGCTGGCCGACCTGCGCGGCAAGGCGGTGTCCGCAGTCGGTGAGAAATCGTTCGGCGCCTACATGATGCAGCGCTGGGCGCTGTTCCAGCAAGGCATCAAAATCAGCGAGGTCAGGCGCGTGAAGTTCACCGGTCTGCCGCAAGATAATGTCGTGCGCGATGTACTGAACGGCGAGACGGACGCCGGTTTCGTGCGCACCGGCATCATCGAAAGCCTGCAGCGCGAGGGCACGCTAAAGCCGGGCCAGTTGAAGATTCTCGACCCGCAACCGGCCGCCCTGTTCCCGCAACTGCTGTCCACCGAGCTGTATCCGGAATGGGCCTTTTCGGTGATGCCCGGCGTGCCGGAGCAACTGACTAAGGCGGTGTCGCTGGCGCTCTTTCGTATTCGCCGTGGTGATGCGGCGGCGACAACGGGTGATTATTTCGGGTTCACGCCGCCGGGCAATTACGCGCCGGTGGAGGCGGTGATGACGCGCTTGCGCATGCTGCCCGGGCAGCCGGTCGAATTCGATTGGCGCGACGTTGTTCGCCAATACGCTTTGGGGCTGCTTGCGGGGGGCTTGCTGCTGATGCTGAGCGTGTTGGCGGCCGCTTTGTATCTGGGGCGCAAGAATGCCGCGCTGCTGCGCGGCAACAAGGAGCGGGCGCGGCTGCAGGAGGAATTGCAGCAGGCCAATGCCCAGTTGCAAAGCAAGGTCAGGAAACGCACCGAGCAATGGCAGCAGAGCGAATCGCGCTTCCGCTTCATTTTCGAGGGGCATTCCTCGCCGATGCTGCTGATCGAGCCGGACAGCGGCCAGATCGTGAGTGCCAACGCGGCGGCCGCGGATTTCTACGGCTACACGGTCGAACAATTGCAACGCATGTCGATCGCCGAGATCAATACCCAGACGCCGGAAGAAGTGGCCGTTGAGCGCCAGCAGGCGCTGCGCGAGGAACGCAACTATTTCGTGTTTTCGCACCGGCTGGCCGACGGCAGCGTGCGCACGGTGGAAGTGCATTCGTCGCCGGTGATGGCCGACGGCAAGCCGCTGTTGTTTTCCATCGTGCACGACATCACCGATCGCCAGCAACTGGAAGCGCAGATGCGCGACATGGCGTTCTACGACACGCTGACCCGCTTGCCCAACCGGCGCCTGATGCTGGACCGCATGGGCAAGGCGCTGGTTTCGTGCGGCCGCAGCCACCGCCATGGCGCCCTGATGTTCCTCGATCTCGACCAGTTCAAGACGCTGAACGATGTGCACGGGCACGATATCGGCGATTTGTTGCTGGTGGAGGTGGCGCGGCGCATCGCGCTCTGCATCCGCGAGGACGACAGCGCGGCGCGCTTCGGCGGCGACGAGTTCGTGGTGATGCTGGAAGGGTTGTCGCACAGTACGGAAGAAGCGATGGTGCAGGCCGAGATAGTGGCGGAAAAGCTGCGCGCTGCGCTGGCACAACCATATGAACTGTCCGCGGGCGGGGGAGCGCCCCCCGTCGTGCACCATTGCTCGTCCAGCATCGGGGTCACCCTGTTCCGCGACCACAACGAGAGTCTGGACCAGTTGCTGCGCTGGACCGACATGGCGATGTATCGCGCCAAGGAGGCGGGGCGCAACACCATCCGCTTCTTCGATCCGGCCATGCAGACCGCCCTCGAACAGCGCGCCGCGCTGGAGGCCGACTTGCGGGGAGCCCTGGGACAGGGGCAATTCAGTCTGTTCTACCAGGTGCAGGTGAATGCGGCGGGCAAGCCGCAGGGCGCCGAGGTGCTGCTGCGCTGGCACCATCCGCAACGGGGGATGGTGTCGCCCGCGCAATTCATTCCGCTGGCGGAGGAGGCCGGTTTTATCGTGCCCATCGGTGCCTGGGTGCTGGACACCGCCTGTGCCCAGCTCGCGGCGTGGCAGGACCAGTTGCCATACCGCGACTTGTCGCTGTCGGTGAACGTCAGCGCGCGCCAGTTCCGCCAGACCGATTTCGTGCAGCAGGTGCGGGCGGCGGTGGAACGGCACGGCATCGCGCCGACCCTGCTCAAGCTGGAACTGACCGAGAGCCTGGTGCTGGACAACGTGGAGGACACCATCGCCAAGATGCGCTCCCTGAAGGAATTCGGGGTGCGTTTCTCGATGGACGATTTCGGCACCGGCTATTCGTCGCTTTCCTATTTGAAGCGTCTGCCGCTGGACCAGCTCAAGATCGACCAGAGCTTTGTGCGCAATCTGGCCACCGATTCCGGCGACAAGGTGATGGTGATGACCATCGTGGACCTGGGCATGAACTTCGAGCTGGATGTGATCGCGGAAGGGGTGGAGACGGACGCCCAGTTCGAGTTGCTGTACCGCTACGGTTGCTCCAATTTCCAGGGCTATCTGTTCAGCAAGCCGGTGCCGGTGGAGGCGTTCGAGGCGCTGTTTTCGTCCTGCAGATGGCGCGATTGATCCGTCCAGTGAACGGATAACGGTGCCCTTGATATAATTCCCGGTCGTGTCGCCATGGGCATCAGTCAGCCACTGAAGAAGGGTGTCCCGGGGCCGTGCGCCGACGCGCATCCCGGCCATGCCTCATGGCGGTTGGGGAATGTCCAGCGACAATCAACAGGAATGAAAAGGGAGCCAGCATCGTGTCTTTATCCGTCTTTGGGTTGAACCTGCTCTGCGTCGAAGGGGTTACCTGGTTTTTCGCGAGTGCCATGAGCAGGGCGCACCCCATGCGGACTCTGTCCGGTACTGGCGGCAAGAATTTGAGGGAAAGTTCGAACGCCAGCTTTTCTTGGGCTGGAGGGTCGGGATGCCTGATGCTGCTCGGTTGCCTGTGCGGTGCCAGCGCTGCCCTGGCCGCCGATGCCGCCTATTCCGAAGCGGAATTTCTTGAGGAATTGCCCACCGTTCTGACTGCATCGCGTTTGCGCCAGCCCATCTCGGAGGCGCCGAATGCGATGACGGTCATCGACCGCGACATGATTACGGCTTCCGGTTTCCGCAACCTGGCCGATCTGTTGAAACTGGTGCCCGGCATGTATGTCAGCTATTACAAGGGGGCGCAGCCGATTGTTTCCTATCATGGCTCGCTCGATCAATATGCGCGCTCGATGCAGGTGCTGATTGACGGCCGCAGCGTCTATCTGCCGCCAACCAACCTGGTGGACTGGGCGGCCTTGCCGATCATCCCGGCGGATATTGAACGCATCGAGGTGATACGCGGCCCGGCCGCCGCCTCCTATGGCGCGAACTCCGTGCATGGCGTGATCAATATCATTACGCATGAGGCGACGCTGTTTAACGGGACAAATGTGGCGGTCACCCGTGGCAACAACGGGATCAATGATGTTCAAGGCCAGTTTGGGGCGCACGGTGAAAAATTTGACTATCGCATGACCCTGGCCTACACCGCGGACAACGGTTATGACGACCGGACCGCGATGCATTTTCCCAGCTCTTTCCCGCAACTGATGAATAACAGCAATGACAGCAATCAGGCGCGGCTCCTGAACTATCGCGCGAATTATTATCCCCGCGAGGGCGATGACCTCGATATTCAATTCGGGGTGAGCCGGGATGTGCAGGGGGTGGGGTTCTGGGACAGCCACCTGCAGCGCAATCCGTTTCACGATTTGATCCACGAGAATGGTTTCCTGATGCTGACCTGGCAGCATCAACTGGGCAACGATTCCGAGCTTACCGCCCGGGTCGCGCACACCCGGAGCACGACACGGGAGCAGTTGAATCCGGGCGTTACTGCACAACCCGCCCGTAATGACGTGAATGTGGACGTCAGTGTGCTGACGGTGCAGCACGCGCTCGCGCTCGCGGCGGACAATCGGGTCCTGTATGGAATGGAACTGGAGCAGGATGACGCGCGCGGCACCATCCGTTTTCTGGAATTCACTCCCACCGTTCATCGCAACACGCTCAACCGGCAAGCCGCGCGCCTGTTCGCACACGACGAATGGCGCATCAGCCGGCAATTCGTCAGCAACGTGGGCGGAATGTGGGAAGACGACGGGCAAGGCAACACCCGGTTTTCGCCCCGTGGCGCACTCAACATCCACGTCGTTCCCGACCACACCCTGCGCGTTGGCGTGTCGGTGGCCTATCGCACCCCTTCGTTTACGGAACAGTACAACGCCCCCTCTTTGCCTTACCAGCTGGGCGACCGTTTTACGGTGGGCGTGCAGAAACTGGCGTTGGCTCCGGAAAAAACGCGATCGCGCGAAATCGGTTATCTGGGGCAATTCAACCGGCATGCCAGCTCGCTGGATGTGCGCATTTTCAAGGAGCAATTCAGCCACGGCATATTTCCGACCCGGACCGGATTTGCCAATGGCCTGACCGGCAGCTTTACCGGGGTGGAGACCACGTTCAAACATGATTTCGATGCGCAGACCCATCTGACGCTGAACCACGCGCGCGAATACGGGCGCAGCAATGTCCCGGCGCTGCAACCCGGTTTGCGCGATTTGCTGGCCGGGAGCATCCCGCGAAACAGCATGAGCGCATTGTTCATGCACCAATTTGCGCGCGGCTTCAGTGTCAGTGCGGCGGTTTACCGGCAAGGCGCGATGCAACCCTTTGACCGGGGCGTCATGGATTTTCAGCCCAAACAAAAACGGGTTGATGTGCGCGTGGCGCAGCAACTTAAACAGGTGCTCGGGATCAACGGGGAGTTGGCGGGGGTGGTGCAAAATCTGTTCAAGCAGAACTACACCGAATACGTTGCGAGCAACGTGTTCGATCAGCGTGCCTACGTCACTCTGAAACTGAACTTCTGACTTGGACCTGTTCGTGGGTTCGTTCAGCATCCGGATTGTTTTGTTGGGCACGCTGCAGCGGGTTGCAGCGGTGCTGTGGCGTCGTGCCCGGCGATGGGCGGCGTTGCTGCTGCTGGGGCTGTGTCTGCCCCTTTATGCCGCCCCGCTGCGCGTGAACGTCCTGTTGAGCGAGGCGGGCGGGAGCTATTCCGAATTGGCCGGCGCCTTGCGAGACGCACTGGATGCGGGCGCGTTCACGCTAACCATCGGCACATCTGCCGCTCCGCCGGAAAGCACCGATCTCTATGTGGCGGTTGGGATGAAGGCCTCTTTGGCCGTGTCGCATTCGACACGGCCGGTATTGAGTGTGTGGACGCCGCGCGCCACGGTTGACGCCATAAAGCGTCCCGCATTTTCCGCCCTCTATATGGAGCAACCCATTGCGCGGCACTGGGCACTGCTGCGTGCGGCATTGCCGGAGGTTCGTGCGGTAGGCGTGCTGTATGCAACCTTGCCGATGGAATTGCCCGGTTTAAGGCGCCTCGCGCGTGCGGACGGCCTGGTATTGCACGAACAAGTGGTGACAGAACCCGCGCAGCTTGGCGCAAATTTGGCCGAATTGATTGGGAAGTCAGATGTGTTGCTGGCCTTGCCGGACGCCGCCATCTATCGCCGCGACACGATCCGGAATATTTTGTTGCAAACCTATCGCCAGCGCGTGCCGCTGATCGGAATTTCCCGGAATTATGTACAAGCCGGCGCGCTGTGTTCGGTTTATAGTAGCCCCGTGCAAGTTGCGCATCAGGCGGCCGGGGCGATCGAATATTTCGCCGCGAACGGACATTTGCCGGCCAGCCAGTATCCGCAAGAATTCGAGGTGAGCGTCAATACCCAGGTTGCCCGCTCGCTCGGTTTGACGATTAAAGACGCAGCACAACTGCGCGCAGCCATCGGGTGGGGAGGATGAAACACTACGGCATTCAACGGCAGGCACTCGCCGTTGCCCTGATTCCAGTCCTGATTCTTGCGGCACTGTTGGAAGGCGCGTTCCTCTACTACCGCATGGGCGAGGAGGATCGGGCGTTGCTCGATCGCGCCGAACTGATTGCCAAGCAATTGGCCGTTTCCAGCGAGTATGCGGTGTTCGCGGCAAATCAGGGGGCGCTGCAACAATTGCTTGAAGGTGTGATGTGGCAGAAAGATGTGCAGGCGGTCAGGGTGCTGGATGGGGAGGGCAACCTGCTGGCAGTGGCGGGCAATTCAGGCTGGAATGAAATGCCGCCGGTGCTGGATGGTGAGTTGCTGTTGTGGCAAAACGACGTTTCGCTGTGTGTGTACCGGCCGATCGTTGCTACGCAACTGGCGCTGGATGACAGCGCGCTCAAGGCGCCCGTTCCTGCCGCCGGACGCGTGGAACTGCTGATGAGCAAACGCCGTCTGCATCAGTCGAAGTTTGAACTGGTGCTGTTCAGCCTGCTGTTGACGGCGCTGGTGTTGCTGGCGTCCGTATTAGTGGCGATGGGCGCCGCGCGCCGGATCACCCTGCCCATTTTTGGCATGCGCGCTGCTGTGCGCGATCTGGGCGAGGGACGACTGGATACCCGCATCGCGGAGATGCAGGTCATCGAGTTGAACGAGTTGGGGCAGGGCATCAACGAAATGGCGCTGCAACTCCAGCAACAGCAACAGCATCTGCAACTGCGCATCGATCAGGCTACCCAGGCGTTGCGCGAAAAGAAGGACGAGGCGGAGAAGGCCAATTTTGACAAGACGCGTTTCCTGGCGGCGGCCAGTCATGATCTGCGCCAGCCCATGCATGCGCTGGGCCTGTTCATGGGGGAATTGCATCACCGCATCAACACCCAGGAACAGCGGGAGATCGTGGATAAAGTGGAGGAAGCGGTCAGCGCGATGTCCGGTTTGCTGGAGTCGCTACTGGACATTTCCAAGCTGGATGCCGGGGTGGTCGTGCCGCAAGTGCAGGCAATCGATATTCTCCCGCTGACACGGCGCCTGCTCGAGGTTTTTCAGGAACAGGCAGCACAAAAATTCATCATCCTGCGTTTGCATTGCCGTGCCGTGCGGGTGTTCAGCGACCCGATCCTGCTCGAGCGGATCATGCTTAATCTGTTGGGCAACGCAGTTCGCTACACTCCCCCGCATGGCACGGTGCTGTTGGCCTGCCGCATGCGCGGGAACCGTCTGCGCATCGAAGTCCGCGACAACGGTACTGGCATCGCCCCGCAGGATCAGACCAGAGTGTTTCAGGAATTCGTGCAACTGGAAAATGCAGCACGGGAGCGGAGCAAGGGGCTCGGCCTCGGACTGCCCATCGTCGAACGTTTATGCAAGCTGCTGCAATACCCGCTGACGTTGCATTCTGCCCTCGGTGTGGGTACGACATTCAGCGTTGAAGTGCCGCTGGTTCAGGCGCTGTCACAACTTCGGGCGGAACCGACCCACCCATTGCTCGGGACAGACGGGGCTGGTCAGGAATTTTCCGGCCTGAAGGTGCTGGTGGTTGACGATGATGAACTGGTGCGCAAGGGCACCAACGGATTGCTGACTTCCTGGGGTTGTCTGGTCAGCACCGCAGAAAATCTGGTGGAAGTGAGGGCATTGCGCGACCGGACGTTCGATCTGGTGATCAGCGATTATCGCTTGCCGGACGGGAACGGATTGGAGTTGTTCGACTGCATTCAGGCGAACTGCGCGGTCAAACCGGCCTTCATTCTGATCAGCGGAGACATCTCACCCGAAATTCTGCAGCAGGTGGCGGCGCACGGACTCCCTCTTCTGCATAAACCGGTGCGTCCGGCCAAACTGCGATCCCTGATGCGCTCCCTGCACAAGCACTGATTTCAGGCTGAAGCGAGCCGGGCCAGTGCGGCCGGATCCAGCACCTCGATCTGCTCGCGTCCCAATCTGACCCAGCCTTGGTCGGCAAATCCTTTCAGCAAACGGCTGACCATTTCGCGCGCGCTGCCCAATTCATCCGCAATCGCCTGATGGGTCGAATGAAGCGGCGAGGGGCGCGCAACGAGCAGGGCGGCCAGGCGTTGGTCCAGTTTCTGAAAGGCGACCGCGGTGACCAGTTGCATCAGGTCGGTCAGGCGTTCCGTGAATAAATTGAACACGTAGGTGCGGAAATTCCGGCTCTGGTTGAGCAGGGAATGAAAGAGGGGGGCGGGCAACAGCACCATGCTGATTTCTTCCTCGCAGACACCGCGCGCCTGATATCGGGTGTGGCCGAGCAGGCAACTGCTGGTGAGGATGCAGCTTTCGCCGGGCCGTACGCGGTACAACTGCAACTCGCGACCGCTGGTCGAGGCCTTGATCACCCGCAGGCTGCCGCCGAGCAGCAGCGGGAAACCCTGACACGGTTGATCTTCATCAAACACGGTGGCCCCGGCGGGCACGGTCAATGCAGTCGCGCCTGAACACAACTGTTCCATCATTTCGGTCGGCAACTCGGCCAGCATGGGGTAGTGCTGCAACAGACGGTCGCGCATGTTGCGGTCGAGCATGGCTATTCCTGGCGCATCTGCGGGAACAGGATCACGTCGCGGATGCTGGCAGAATCGGTCAGCAACATCACCAGGCGGTCGATGCCGATCCCTTCGCCGGCGGTCGGTGGCAGACCGTATTCCAGGGCGCGCACAAAATCGCTGTCCTTGAACATCGCCTCTTCATCGCCCGCATCCTTGGCGGCCACCTGCGCATCAAAGCGGCGCTCCTGATCTTCCGCATCGTTCAATTCGGAAAATCCGTTGGCGATCTCGCGCCCGACGATGAACAGCTCGAAGCGCTCGGTGATCTCGGGGTGGGCATCGGAAGCGCGGGCGAGCGGGGAAGTCTCTACGGGATAATCGACGATGAAAGTCGGCTCAAACAGGTGCGCTTCGGCCAATTCCTCGAACAGGGAAAGCTGCAAGCCGCCGACCGCGTCGTGCGGGTTGTATTTCGCTTTCAGGTCTTTCAGTTCGCTGACGAGGAAAGCGCGGTCATTCAACTGCGCTTCGGTGAATTGCGGATGGTATTTCCGGATCGCCTGCACCATGGTCAGGCGGTGGAAGGGTTGACCCAGATCCAGCGTCTTGCCCTGATAGCTGATGACGGTCGTGCCCAGCACCGTGCGCGCCACCTCGGCGAACAGGCGTTCGGTGAAATCCATCAGATATTTGTAATCGCGATAAGCCTCGTAAAACTCGATCATGGTGAACTCTGGATTGTGCCGGGTGGACAGCCCCTCGTTGCGGAAATTGCGGTTGATCTCGAACACCTTTTCGAAACCGCCGACCACCAGACGCTTCAGATACAACTCGGGCGCGATGCGCAGGTACAGCGGCATGTCGAGCGCGTTGTGATGGGTGATGAAGGGTTTTGCCGATGCGCCACCGGGGATCACGTGCATCATCGGCGTCTCAACTTCCAGATAGTTGTCGCGAATAAAAAAATCCCGGATCGCCTGTACGATTTTAGAGCGGGTGAGGAACGTGTTGCGCGTCTGCTCGTTGGTGATGAGATCGACGTAGCGCTGGCGATATTTCTGCTCCTGGTCGCTGAGTCCGTGGAATTTCTCGGGCAGGGGGCGCAAGGCCTTGGTCAGCAGGCGCACCTGCGTGACGCGGACCGAAAGTTCGCCGGTTTTGGTTTTGAACAGCACGCCGACCGCGCCGAGAATGTCGCCGAGGTCGAAATGCTTGAACTCGGCATGCGCGGCCTCGCCGGCATTGTCATTGCTGATGAACAACTGGATGCGGCCGCTCATGTCCTGGAGCGTGGCAAAACTGGCCTTGCCCATCACGCGCTTCAGCATCATGCGGCCGGCGACTGCAACCTCGATCGGCGCGGCTTCCAGTTCGTCATGCGTTTTTTCGTCGAATTCGCGATGCAGGTCGCCCGCCAGATTTTTGCGTTCGAAGTCGTTCGGGAAAGCGATCCCCTTTGCGCGAATCGCTTTCAATTTGACGCGGCGCTCCGCGAAGATCTGATTTTCGTCCGGCAGGAGTGGGTTCTGTTCGTTGGTCATGAGGGGTCTCTGAAGTTAAACGCCTTGTTTCAGGCTGGCTGCAATGAAGTCGTCGAGGTCGCCGTCGAGTACGGCCTGGGTGTTGCCGACTTCGTGGTTGGTGCGCAGGTCCTTGATGCGCGACTGGTCGAGCACGTAGGAGCGGATCTGGTGGCCCCAGCCGATGTCGGATTTGGTGTCTTCCAGCGCCTGTTTCTTTTCATTGCGCTTGCGCAGCTCTTCTTCATACATGCGCGATTTGAGCATGGACATCGCTTCGGCGCGGTTCTTGTGTTGCGAGCGGTCGTTCTGGCACTGCACCACGATGCCGGTCGGAACGTGGGTGATGCGCACCGCCGAGTCGGTCTTGTTGATGTGCTGGCCGCCCGCGCCGGAGGCGCGATAGGTGTCGATGCGCAGGTCGGCCGGGTTGATGTCCACCTGGATCGAATCATCCACTTCCGGATAGACGAACACGCTGGAGAACGAGGTGTGGCGGCGGTTGCCCGAGTCGAACGGCGACTTGCGCACCAGACGGTGCACGCCGGTCTCGGTGCGCAGGCGACCATAGGCATATTCGCCGCTGATCTTGATCGAGGCCCCCTTGATGCCGGCGACTTCGCCGTCCGACTGTTCCAGTACCTCGACCTGAAAGCCCTTGCGTTCGGCGTAACGCAGATACATGCGCAGCAACATGGATGCCCAGTCCTGTGCTTCGGTGCCGCCGGAACCGGCTTGAATATCGAGGAAGCAATTGTTGGCATCGAGTTCGCCGGAGAACATACGGCGGAATTCCATGTCGGCCACCAGTTGCTCGGTCACGCCGATATCAGCGGCAATGCTGTGCAGGCTGGCATCGTCGTTCTCCGCCAGCGCCATCTCCATCAGTTCGCTGTTATCGTTGAGCGATTGCTCGACGCGCTGCAGATTGAGCACGATGCCTTCCAGCAACTTGCGTTCGCGCCCCAACTCTTGCGATCGCTTATTGTCCTGCCAGACGGCGGGATCCTCGGCGAGGACGACGACTTCGGCTAAACGCTCCTGTTTGCCGTCGTAGTCAAAGATACCTCCGTAATTCAAGGCTGCGGGCGCGCAAATCGGCGATCTTGTGGGTGAGGGCGTTGAGTTGTTCGGCTTCCATTTTTTGTGATCTGTCGCAGCTGTGAAAGGCGCCGATTATAGCCGAAAGGGGGTGTCAGGTCACAGCAAGAACAAGCCGAGCGCAACGCCTGCGGTGAGGGCAACAAAGCCGACAGCAAGGTGTCTTGCCAGGGCCATGCCGCCGATGGAAACGGCCAGGCCGAACTTGAACGCCATGTTGGAGATGAAGGCGAGCGTGATCGAGATGATGGTTTGTTCGCTGTTCAGTTTATCCATCTGGAACAGGCGCAGACTGGAAAGGGTAATCGCATCGACATCGGTTAGGCCGGAGGCGATAGCGACGAAATACAGTCCGCCGCTGCCGGCCACTTCCGACAGCCAGGCGGAACACAACAGCACCACGACAAACAGGAAACCAAAACCCAATGCAGCGTGCAGTTCGGTCGGATTGGCCGTCTCCGGCAACGGCAGGTCGCCCTGGTTTTTCAAGCGTTGCCAGTCAAATGCGGTCGCGATCATGCCACACAGCAGTCCCAGACCCAGCACCGGCAGCAGTTGGTGCAGGATGGCAGGGGAAACGATGCTGCTGACCACCCCCAGCCTGACCAGCACGACCTGGCTGGAGATCAGGATGACGACCGCCGACAGGCGCAGCATGCCATCGTTCAACTTGCTGTGGCGCGCATAGAGCAGGGTGGTGGCAGTGCTGGAAACCAGTCCGCCGAGAAAACCCAGCAGGGGCGCACCATAGCGCTGACCGACGATGCGCAGTGCGATATAACCGGCCAGGCTCAAGCCTGAAATCAGCACCACCATCATCCAGGCGTGGTGTGGGTTGAAGGCGTCGTAGGGTCCGAAATTCTGATTGGGCAGGATGGGCAAGATGACGAAACTGAGCACCGCGAATTGCAGGATGGAAACCAGGTCGCGGCGCGTGAGGCGCTGGCTCATGCCTTGCAGTTCGGGTTTGAAATAGAGCAGAACCGTGGTCGCAATCGCCAGCATCACCGCGAGGGTGGACAGTCCGTACCACACCAGAATACCCAGGGCATAGCAGATCAGCAGGGCGGCGACGGTGGTGGTGCCGGGATCGTTGTTCTCGGCGGGGTTGTTGAGATAGGCGGCGATGATCATGCCGGCCACCGCGAGCAGCCCGGCAATCAACAACCAGGAAGAACCGCTCTTGTCAGCCAGCAGGGCAATGAGGGTACCGAACAGGGAAACCAGGGCAAAGGTGCGCAGTCCTGCTTTGGCGGAAGGATTGCGCTCGCGCTCCAGACCGATCAGCAGGCCGATGGTGAGGCTGGTCAAAAACCTGGGGAGACTTTCGATGCCATTGCCCAGCATGCTTTGCGACAGGATGGATTCCATGAACTCACGCTTTCTGCCAGTGGCGCACGATGAGTTGCAAATTCTCGCTGCCATTGTATTCATTGATATTCAGGCTGTACACCGCGCGGATGTTTTCCGCCACGGGTTCGGCAGAGAAGAAACGGATGGCATCAAAATTGCCCGCGGGCGATGACAATTTGAGTTTGAGATGTTTTTCGCCGACCACGCGTTGCGCCTGCACATGAAAATCGCCCTCGAACAGCGGCTCCGGGAACCCCTGCCCCCAGACCTGATTCTGCAAGGAGCGGGCAATGTCGAGGGTGAATTCGTGCACCTCAAGCGCGCCGTCCGTGGTGATCGTTTTCTGCAGGGCATCGGCATCCAGCAGTTCCCGGGCAACCGCTTCAAAGGCCATGCGAAAATCGGCAAGGTGCGCTTCGGCGATGCTCAGGCCGGCCGCCATCGCGTGGCCGCCGAATTTCAGGATCAGGTGCGGCTGGCGCTTGGAGACGAGATCAAGCGCATCTCGCAGGTGGAGGCCAGGAATGGAGCGACCGGAACCCTTGAGTTCGCCATTCTGGGCGCGGGCGAAAGCGATCACCGGACGATGGAATTTATCCTTGAGGCGCGAGGCGAGAATGCCGATCACGCCCTGATGCCAGTCCGCGTTGAACAAGGCCAGCGAAAAATTGTCAGCCGGATCGAACGCGTGCAGTGTTGCCAGCGCGCTTTCCTGCATATCGGCTTCGATGCTGCGACGCTCGTGATTCAGGGCATCCAGGCGGGTGGCCAGTTCGTCCGCTTCGTTCGCATCGTCGGTCAGCAGGCAACGAATGCCGATGCTCATATCTTCCAGACGCCCGGCCGCATTCAGGCGCGGGCCGAGCATATATCCGAGTTCATAGGAGCTGGTTTGGGCGGCGGGGCGGCGCGCCACCCGCAGTAAAGCCTGCACCCCGCAGCAGCCGTGTCCGGCGCGGATGCGCTGCAAGCCTTGCTGTACCAGGATGCGGTTGTTGTCATCCAGTTTGACCACGTCGGCGACCGTGCCGAGCGCGACCAGATCGAGCAGATGGCCCAAATTCGGCTCCCCTCTCCCTGCGGGGGAGGGGCTGGGGGTGGGGGAAACCTCAACAGGCTCGAATGCGCCGCGTTTGCGCAGCTCTGCCCGCAGTGCCATCAGAACGTAGAACATCACGCCCACGCCGGCCAGATGCTTGCTGGGGAATGCGCAGCCGGACTGGTTGGGGTTCACGATGCATTCCGCCTCCGGCAGTGTGTCGCCGGGCAGGTGATGGTCGGTCACCAGCACCTGCATGCCGAGCCGGTGCGCTTCGGCCACGCCTTCCACGCTGGCGATGCCGTTGTCCACGGTGAGCAGGATGTCGGGGCTGGATTGACGGGAGAGCTGGACGATTTCCGGTGTCAGGCCATATCCGTATTCAAAACGGTTCGGCACGATGAAATCCACCCGCGCGCCGAGTGCGCCCAGCCCGCGCATGCCCACCGCGCAGGCGGTGGCGCCGTCGGCGTCATAGTCGGCCACAATCAGTATCCTTTTGTCTGCGCCGATGGCGTCGGCCAGCTGTTTTCCCATCTGCTGTGCATTCTTCAGCAGGGCGAACGGCAACAGATGTTGCAGGCCGGTATCCAGTTGTCCGGCATCGGTGATCCCGCGCGCCGCGTAGAGACGTGCCAGCAGGGGCGGGACACCCCCCGCAATCAGTTGCTGGACCAGACGGTCGGAGCAGGGGCGCGGGCTGATTTTGTTCATGATTGTGGATTCTCCGGTTTCTGTTTCAGTGTAGCAGGGGGTCATCGTATTTTGGGGGCAGTTCGGATAGAATGCCGGCCACTTTAAAAACGAGGCAGGCACTGATTGTGGCATTGATAGTTCAAAAATACGGCGGCACTTCTGTGGGCAGCCCGGAGCGCATCAAGAATGTGGCGCAACGCATCGCAAAATACAAGGCGCAAGGGCATCAGATCGTGGTGGTGGTATCGGCCATGAGCGGAGAAACCAACCGCTTAATCGCACTTGCCAAAGAAATCCAGAGCAACCCCGATCCGCGCGAGCTGGATGTGGTCATCTCCACCGGCGAACAAGTGACCATCGGCTTGCTGGCCATGGCACTCAAGGATTTGGGCTTGCCGGCAAAAAGCTATACCGGTTCACAAGTCAAGATTCTGACCAACAGCGCTTTCACCAAGGCGCGCATCGTCAGCATCGACGAGGAGAACATGCGCAATGATCTGGATAACGGCGATATCCTGATCGTCGCCGGATTCCAGGGGATGGATGAAGCGGGCAACATCACGACTCTGGGACGCGGTGGCTCGGATACGACCGGGGTCGCCATTGCCGCTGCACTGAACGCAGACGAATGCCAGATTTACACCGATGTGGACGGCGTTTATACCACCGACCCCCGCGTAGTCCCCGAGGCGCGCCGTCTGAAAACCATCACCTTTGAAGAGATGCTGGAGATGGCCAGCCTTGGCTCCAAGGTATTGCAGATTCGCTCGGTCGAGTTTGCCGGGAAATACAAAGTCAAACTGCGCGTGCTGTCCAGTTTTGAGGAAGAGGGCGAAGGCACACTGATTACTTTCGAGGATAACGACAAAATGGAACAGGCAATCATTTCCGGAATCGCATTCAATCGCGACGAGGCCAAAATCACCGTGCTCGGCGTACCGGACAAACCCGGTATCGCGTACCAGGTCCTTGGACCGGTGGCAGACGCCAACATCGATGTGGACATGATCATCCAGAACGTCGGTGTCGATGGCACGACCGATTTTTCTTTCACCGTGCATCGCAATGAATTCGCCAAGGCGATGGACCTGCTGAAAAATCAGGTACAGCAGCATATTGGCGCGCGCGCCGTGGTGGGCGACGACAAGACGGCGAAAGTTTCGGTCGTCGGTGTGGGCATGCGTTCCCATGTGGGCATCGCCAGCAAGATGTTCCGCACGCTGGCGGAAGAAGGCATCAACATCCAGATGATCTCCACTTCGGAGATCAAGATTTCCGTCGTGATCGACGAGAAATATCTGGAGCTGGCGGTACGCGTTCTGCACAAGGCTTTCGATCTGGAGCAGGAAGACGCATAAACCGTTTGACCGTCCAGCCTTCAATCAGTATCATGCGCGCCTCTTCGGAGAGGTGGCCGAGAGGTCGAAGGCACGCCCCTGCTAAGGGCGCATACGAGCTTAAACTTGTATCGAGGGTTCGAATCCCTCCCTCTCCGCCACAGAGAAATCGCAGTTGTAATAAGTAAGAAGCAGGTAGTTTGAAAACAATGCGCCGGTAGCTCAGCTGGATAGAGTACTTGGCTACGAACCAAGGGGTCAGGAGTTCGAATCTCTTCCGGCGCACCAATTTGAAAAGGCTTCCAGTACTGGGAGCCTTTTCCTTATCCGGTCGAACGAAAGTTCGCTTTTTCACGCGGGATGTTCGCGCATCCGTCTTTTGACGCAGAGGTTGCTATGTTCGATTTTGTGCATGAAAGAAAACGCCTGGTCCAGATCGTGTTGGCGCTCATCATTCTGCCGTTTGCCCTTTGGGGCCTCGACTCGTACCAGCACTCGGGCGATACCGGCGCACTGGCGACTGTGAACGGGACAAAAATTGGCCAGGCCGAATTTGAAGATGCGATGGTGCGCCAGCGCGAGAGACTGCGCGAGGTATTGGGCGAAAATCTGGACCCAGCCATGTTCGACAGTGCCGAAATGAAACGCTCGGTGTTGCAGGGGCTGGTGACGCAGCATTTGCTGCTGGACGAAGCGCGTGCCGCCGGGCTGGTGGTGAGCGACGAACAGATGGCGCGTCTCATTGCGGGCGTTCCCGCGTTTCAGAAAGACGGTGTTTTCGATAAATCGGCCTATGAGGCGGCTTTGCGTGCACAGGGGATGAATCCCGCCTTGTTCGAGTACCGTGTGCGCCAGGATATTCTGAGCCGGCAGTTGACCGATGCACTGGCACAAAACGGCTATGCAGCGGATGCGACGGCGGAAAATCTGATCCGCCTGAATGAGCAGCAGCGCCGGGTGTCTGTGGCCAAACTTGATCTGGCGGCATTCCGCAACGAGGTGCGCGTGGAAGACGCCGAGGTCAAGGCGTTCTATGCGGCGAATCAGCAGCAGTTCCAGCTGCCGGAGCGCGCGCAGGTCGAATATGTCACGCTGTCCGTGGCGGATTTGTCTGCCAGGGTGGCGGTGTCGGCAGGCGAGGTGGAACAGTATTACCGGGAACATGCGGCCGAATTCGGCACGGCGGAGCAGCGCCGCGCCGCGCATATTCTGGTCGGGGTGGCGAAAAACGCGTCGTCTGCGGACCGCGATGCGGCCAGAAGCAAGGCCGATTCCCTCCTGCAGCAAGTCAGACAGAAGCCGGCAAATTTTGCCGCGCTGGCAAAACAGTATTCCGACGATCCGGGCTCGGCTGCCAACGGCGGGGATTTGGGCCTGTTTGGCCGCGGCATGATGGTGAAACCGTTCGACGATGCCGTGTTCGGGCTCAAGGTGGGTGAAATCAGCGGTCTGGTGCAGACCGATTTCGGTTTCCACATCATCAGGCTGACCGCCATTCAGCCCGGCAAGACAAAACCGCTGGCCGAGGTTAAGGCACAGATCGAGCAGGCAATCCGCCTGGAAAAAGCGAACAACCGCTTTGCCGAGCTGGCCGAGCAATTCAGCAATATCGTCTATGAGCAGAGCGACACCCTGAAACCCGCAGCCGAACTGATCGGTGCGACAGTGCAGGGCGGCCTCTGGCTGACGCGCGGCCAGCAACCTGCCGGCCTGTGGACAGACAAGATGCTGCAGGCCGTGTTTGCGCCGGAGACGCTGAACGAGAAACGCAATACCAGCGCGGTGGAGGTTGCGGCCAATACCTTGCTGGCGGCGCGCGTGACGGAACACCGCGTGGCGAGCACGCGTCCCTTGCCGGAAGTGGCTGCCCAGATCCGCCGACAGTTGCAGGACCAGGCAGGTTTGCAGGCTGCGGCTAAACAGGGCGCGGCGCTGATGGCGCAGTTGCAGAACGGCGAGAAAGTGTCGGTGAAGTGGGACAAGGCACAGACTGTGGCGCGAGCGCAGCAGAGTGAACTGAATCCGGCGTTGGCACGCAAAATTCTGACTGCGGACGCAAGCAAGCTACCCGCCTATGTGGCTGTCGAAGATGCGCAGCAGGGCTATCTGATTGCGCGCATCGAGGCGGTGAAGGAGATCGCCGGAATCGAGCCAATGAAACGCGAAGGCTACGCGCAACAGGTGCGGCAGATGACGGGAGAGGCCTTGCTGCAGGCCTATCTGGAAGAGGCCAAGGCGCGTGCCGATATCGAAATCAAGGATTTTGCGCCCGTGGAAAAACAGTAATAAGACAAGGATACTCCCAGCAAAAACGCCGCTCACACAGCGGCGTTTTTGCTGGGTGACTGGCGAGGTTCAGGCTTCTGGCGTGCCCAATATCCGTTGCGCCCCTATCTATCATGCGGCTATCGCAGTGTCGTAAGCGATGTTATATCCGATCGCATGTCTCGCCCCGGATGGCTATCGTATATAATCCGCCGCTGTTGAATTTCGAGCGTCTGCACCCTGTTCATCCATGCCGTCGAACCCCGTATTGGAAGTGAGTGACCTTGCCTGCGAACGCGGCGAGCAGCGCCTGTTCGAGGGGTTGAGCTTCGCCATTTCCAGCGGTGAGCTGATGCGGGTGGAGGGAGAGAATGGCAAGGGCAAGACCACCCTGCTGCGCACTTTGTGCGGCTTCGTGCAGCCCGCACAAGGCAGCGTGCGCTGGCAGGGACGCGACATCCACGAGTGGGATGACCTGTTTCATGCCGAGATGTGCTATCTCGGCCATGCGAATGCGATCAAGGACGAGTTGAGTGCACTGGAGAATCTGCGCATCGGCGCTGGCTTGGCCGGGATCGCGGTGAGCGAAAGCAAGGCGCTGGAGGTCTTGCGGCGCATGGGATTGCGGCGCAAGGAACATTTGCCGGTGCGCGTGTTGTCACAGGGCCAGCGCCGCCGGGTCGCGTTGAGCCGCTTGCTGGTGGGGGATGCGAAATTGTGGATTCTCGATGAACCATTGACCGCATTGGATGTGGGGGCTGTCGCACTGATGCAGGAACTTATCGGGGATCATCTGTCGAATCGCGGCATGGCGATTTTTACCACGCACCAGCCGTTGCAGGTGACGGGGGTGGAGATGCGGCATCTGGTGCTGGCATGAACCGGCTTTCCCTGATCGACTTGCTGTTGCTGGTGGTCCGCCGCGATCTGTTGCTGGCGATGCGGCGGAGGGCGGATGTGCTGACCACGCTGATTTTTTTCGTGATGGTGGTGAGTCTGTTCCCGCTGGGAGTCGGTCCCGAGGCCGACATGCTGCGCAAGATGGCGGGCGGGGTGTTGTGGGTGGCGGCCTTACTGGCTTCGATGCTGTCCTTGCCGCGCATGTTCTCGGCCGACCATCTGGACGGTACGCTGGAGCAGATGATGCTGGCGCCGCAATCGTTGACCGTCATGGTGCTGGGCAAGATCGCCGCGCACTGGATGCTGTCCGGCCTGCCGCTGGTCCTGATTGCGCCGGTGTTGGGCCTGCAGTTCGACATGTCGCCGGCAGCGATCTGGACGCTGATGTTGGCATTGCTGCTGGGGACGCCGGTGTTGAGCATGATCGGTGCGGTGGGTGCGGCGCTGACCCTGGGCTTGCGCGGCGGCGGGGTGCTGGTGTCGTTGCTGGTGTTGCCGCTGACCATTCCGGTGCTGATCTTTGGCGCGGGCGCCGTGGAAGCGGTGAACAGCGGGCTCGATGCCGTTTCCAACCTGGCGTTGTTGGGGGCGTTTCTGCTGTTCGCTTTGGTATTCACGCCATTCGTGGCGGCGCAGGCGTTGCGCATTTCGATGGAGTAATGAAGATTGGCGATCAACTGGTTTAAATATTCTGCTCCTTCCACCTTCTACGGTCTGGCGGGGAAACTGATTCCCTGGTTTGCCTGGCCGGCCGCCGTGCTGTTCGGCATCGGTTTCTATATCGGGTTTTTCGTGGCGCCGACCGATGCGGTGCAGAGCGAGGCTTACCGCATCATCTTCATCCATGTTCCCGCCTCGATCCTGTCGATGTTCATCTACCTCATCATGGCGGGCTACGCCGCGCTGGGACTGATCTTTAAAACGCGCCTGTCCGCCATGATGGCGTCGGCGCTGGCGCCGACCGGCGCGCTGTTCGCTTTCATTTCGTTGTGGAGCGGCGCCTTGTGGGGCAAGCCGATGTGGGGCGCGTGGTGGGTATGGGATGCGCGCCTGACTTCCGAACTGATTTTGCTGTTCCTCTACCTGGGCTTCATCGCCCTGCAGGCCTCGATCGAAGACCCGCGCCGGGCGGATCGCGCCAGTGCTTTGCTCGCCATCGTCGGCTCGGTCAACGTGCCCATCATCTATTACTCGGTGCAATGGTGGAACACCCTGCACCAGGGTTCGACCATCAAATTCAGCGGCACCAGCATGCACATCGCCATGCAGCAATCCATGTTCATCATGCTGGTCGCCTGCTGGCTTTACGCGATTGCGGTCGCGCTGGCGCGCGTGCGCAGCATCATCCTGGAGCGCGAATCGGCCACGCAGTGGGTCAAGGAACTGGGAGACATCAAAGAATGAACTGGGCAGAATTTTTCGCCATGAACGGCTATGCATTTTATGTGTGGGGTTCGTATGGCTTGACTTTGCTGGTGTTCCTGATCGAGATCGTCGCGGTCAGACACAGAAGAAAACTGGCACTGCGCCAGTTGCGCCTGATGAATGAAAGTGGGGATGCGGAATGACACCAAGACAGAAAAGACTGACATGGATATTGCTGGGCGTTGGGCTGGTGGCGGCCGCGGTCGGGCTGGTGCTGTTCGCGCTGAAAAACAATGTGAGCCTGTATTTCACCCCGACCCAGGTTCATCACAACGAAGCGCCGCAGGGGCGCAGCTTCCGCATTGGCGGTCTGGTCGAGGAGGGCAGCGTGCAGCGCGAAAAAGACGGGCTGACCGTGCGTTTCAATATCACCGACACCGCCGAAAAGATGGCGGTGATCTACAAGGGCATCCTGCCGGACCTGTTCAAGGAAGGCAAAGGCGTGGTCGCGCAGGGCAAGCTGGAAGAAGGCAATGTGTTCCGTGCCGAGGAAGTGCTGGCCAAGCATGATGAAAATTACATGCCTCCCGAAGCGATGGACGCCATCAAGAAAGCCCAGCAAGCCAGTGACAAAGGTGCGGTCAAATGAACGGCGGGCATGTGATTTCGGTGCAGGCCAACCTGTGCGCAGCGCAGCTTAAGCCGCAGCGCGGCGGCCGTAACCAAAATCAGATGCCGCCGGAAGTTGCGGCCGCCATCAAGAAAGCCGAAGCCGGAAAGTCTGGGGACGGCAATGCACCCTCCGCAGCATATCCCGTCGCCCAATAACCATCGAAAGTCACACCATGATTCCAGAGATCGGTAATTTCACCCTCATCATCGCCCTATTCCTCGCACTGTTGCAGGGCACCTTGCCCATCGTTGGCGCGGCACGCGGCAACGCGGTGCTGATGAGTACGGCGCGCACCCTCGCCAGCGGCCAATTCGTATTCGTCGCGATCGCGTTTTCCTGTCTGACCTATTCCTTCATCACCAACGATTTTTCCGTGCTGTATGTTGCGCAGCATTCCAACTCGCAATTGCCGGTGGCGTACCGGGTGGCGGCGTTGTGGGGCGGGCATGAGGGTTCGTTGCTGCTGTGGGTGTTCATCCTGACCGTGTGGACGGTCGCGGTCGCAAAATTCAGCAAACATCTGCCGCTGGAAATGGTGGCGCGCGTGCTCGGAGTGATGGGGTTGGTGGCGGTCGGTTTCCTGCTGTTCATGTTGCTCACTTCCAATCCGTTCGACCGCCTGCTGCCGGCGGCGCTCGACGGACGCGATCTGAATCCCCTGCTGCAAGACCCCGGCCTGGTGATCCATCCGCCGATGCTGTACATGGGCTATGTCGGCTTCTCCGTTGCGTTCGCTTTCGCCTTGTCAGCATTGCTCGGCGGCAAGCTCGATTCAACCTGGGCGCGCTGGTCGCGGCCGTGGACCACGGTGGCGTGGGTGTTCATGACCATCGGCATCGCGCTCGGCAGCTGGTGGGCGTATTACGAGCTGGGCTGGGGCGGCTGGTGGTTCTGGGATCCGGTCGAGAATGCCTCGTTCATGCCGTGGCTGGTCGGCACCGCGCTGATCCATTCGCTGGCGGTGACCGAGAAGCGGGGCGCCTTCAAGAGTTGGACGGTGCTGCTCGCGATTGCCGCGTTCTCGCTGTCGTTGCTCGGCACGTTCCTGGTGCGCTCCGGCGTGCTGACGTCGGTGCATGCCTTTGCCACTGATCCCAAGCGCGGCATCTTCATCCTATCCTTTCTGGTGCTGGTCATCGGGGCGTCGCTGCTGCTGTTCGCCTGGCGCGCGCCCAAGGTCGGGCTCGGGGGCAAGTTCGAACTGGTGTCGCGCGAGACCATGTTGTTGAGCAATAACGTGCTGCTTTCCGTTGCTTCCGCCTCGGTGTTTCTCGGCACGCTGTATCCCTTGTTCATGGATGCGCTGGGTTTCGGCAAGCTGTCGGTCGGCCCGCCGTATTTCAATACCGTATTCGTGCCGCTGATGATCCCGCTGGTGATGATGATGGGCTTGGGGCCGGTTGCACGCTGGAAGCATGCCAGCCTGCCGGACATCTGGCAGCGTGTGCGCTGGGCGCTGCTGGCCAGCATCGGCGTGGCGCTGCTGTTGCCCCTGGTGCTGGGCACATGGACCCCGTTGATCGCGCTGGGCATTCTGCTGGCGGCATGGATCATCACCACCGGCGCGCTCGATCTGCGCCGGCGCATGGGCCGGGAAGGCTCGCTGTGGCAGCGTTTGCAGACACCCACGCGCAGTTATTACGGCATGCAGCTGGCGCATCTTGGCATCGCGGTCTTCATCATCGGGGTCACGCTGGTGAAAGGCTATGAAACCGAGCGCGATGTGCGCATGGAAGTCGGCGACACCCTGACGGCGGGCGGGTATGTCTTCCGTTTCGATGGCGTGACCGAAAGGGAGGGACCGAATTACATCGCCGCGCAGGGATTGGTCAGTGTCAGCAAGGACGGCGAACCGGTCACCGTGCTGCATCCCGAAAAACGCACCTACAACGCCTCCGGCATGCCAATGACCGAAGCCGCGATCCGCACCGGACTGTTGCGCGATCTGTATGTTTCCCTGGGCGAGCCGATTCCCGACAGCGAGGCATGGGCGGTGCGCATCTATATCAAACCGTTTGTGGACTGGATCTGGGCGGGCTGTCTGCTGATGGCGCTGGGCGGCGTCATGGCCATCAGCGACCGGCGCTACCGCATCCATGCGCGCAAATCCGAATCGGCAACGCCGACCGAACCGGCCCTGAAGGAGCAGACAGCATGATGCGTTTCATATTGCCGCTGGTGATTTTCCTGGTGCTCTCCGCCTTTCTCTACGTGGGGTTGAGCATGGACCCGCGCGAGGTGCCGTCCCCCCTGATTGGCAAACCCGCCCCCGTTTTTACCCTGCCTCTGCTGGACGACGCCAACAAGCAGTTCTCCGCGCAGGACATGCAAGGCCAGGTGTGGCTGTTGAATGTATGGGCATCGTGGTGCACCGCATGCAAGGACGAGCACCCGGTGCTGATGGACCTGGCGAGCCGGAACATTGTGCCGGTGCTGGGGTTGAACTACAAAGACAAACGCGAAGATGGCCAGGCGGTTCTGCGCCGGTCTGGCAATCCCTACCTGCTGACCCTGTTCGATGCGGATGGAAAAATCGGATTTGATTACGGCGTCTATGGCGTGCCGGAAACCTATGTCATCGACAAGCAGGGCATCATTCGCGACAAACTGATCGGTGCGGCAACCCAGAAAAACCTGGCTGAACGTATTCTGCCGCTGGTCGAGGAGCTGAAGAAAAAATGAAAAGATTTTTATGTGCATTGCTTCTGGTCGTGCCTGTATTCGCAGGGGCGGAGGAGGCCAGAGACCTCGCCGACAATCCCGCGATCGAGCGCCGCATGATCAATCTGGCGGAAAAGGTGCGCTGTCTGGTGTGCCAGAGCGAGAACGTCGCCAGCTCCCGTTCCGACTGGTCGAACGATGTGCGCCAGATCATGCGCGACAAGATGATGGCGGGGGCGACCGACCAGGAAATAATGGACTTGCTGGTGGAGCGCTTCGGCAAGTCGGTATTGTTCGATCCGCCGGTTGACCGCGAAACCATGCCGTTGTGGGCTGCGCCCTTCGTGCTGTTGCTGCTGGGTATCGGCATTCTGCTATTCCAGCTGCGCAAGCGTCGCGCGACCGTTCCCGAGCCGGCGCTGACCCCGGAAGCCGTGCAAAGAGCGGCCACCCTACTCGAAGAAGAAAGTAAATCATGATTCTGTTCTGGCTGATTGGTGCGGCGCTTTTGTTCGTCGCGGTGATGTTCGTTGCCGTGCCCTTGTGGCGCGGTCGTGCGGTCAATAATGTGGTGGAACGCAATGCCGCCAATCTGCAAATCCTGCGCGACCAGTCGGCCGAGCTGGATACCGATCTCAAAAATGATCTGCTTGCGCCGGAGCTTTACGAACAAGGCAAGCGCGAACTCGAAAGCCGGGTGCTGGATGAGGTGGCGGGTTCGGAACAGGCTGCAACAGAAACCGCTGCCCGCCCGTTTCGGGCGCTGGCTGTCGGCTTGTCCGCCTTGCTGGTGATGCTTTCGGTCGGTGTCTATCTGGCCGTTGGTACGCCGGATGCGTTTTCTCCGGCCAATCCGCACGCGGGCGTGAGCGCGATGGGCGGGTCGGTGCGCACCGACACTGCGCTTGCCGAACTGGAACAGAAGGTCAAGGCCAATCCGGACGATGCGACTTCGCTGCTGATGCTGGCGCGCAGTTATATGGATGCCGAGCGCTATGCCGAGTCGGCGCGGGGATATGCCGAGCTGGTGAAGCGGGTACCCAATGAAGCCTGGGTGTGGGCGGACTATGCCGATGCCGCAGCGATGGCACAGGGACAGACCTTGCGCGGCAAACCGACCGAATTCATCAACCAGGCGCTGGCACTCGATCCGAACAACATGAAGGGGCTGGCGCTGGCGGGCTCGGCGGCGATGGAACGCGGCGACTTTGCCGTGGCTATCCAGCACTGGGAAAAGTTGCGCGTGCAATTGCCGCCGGACAGCGAGGATGCCCGCGCTATCGAGGGCGGTCTGGCCGAAGCGCGCCAGTTGCTGTCCCACATCAAGGGCGGCAAGGCGCCGATGCTCGAACCGATCGCACCGCCGGCACAGACTGCCGCTGCGGGCAAGGAGCGCATCACCGGCAAAGTCACGCTGGATCCATCGCTGAAAGGCAAGTTCAGCCCGGACGACACCGTATTCGTGCTGGCGCGCGCCGCCCAAGGGCCCAAGATGCCGTTGGCGATCCTGCGCAAACAGGTGCGCGATCTGCCCATCACTTTCGAGCTGGATGACAGCATGGCGATGGCGCCCCAGATGACGCTGTCCGCTTTCGACCAAGTCGTGGTGGTGGCGCGCATCTCGAAATCCGGTACCGCGATGCCGCAAGCCGGTGATGCGGAAGGATTGAGCCAACCCTTGCGACCGGGTAGCAAGAACGTGAACGTGAAGATCGGCGCCATCGTGCAGTAAGCGGTGATGCCAGAAAAAAACCGCACCTGCATCGGTGCGGTTTTTTTATGTCTGCTATTGTGGGTCGGGTTTCAACCCGACAGGACCATTTATGCCTGGTCGACATTCAGTTGCAGCCAGTATTCAAGCAATGCCAGATGCCACAGCTTGCTGCCGTTGAGGCGGGTGAAGTGCGACTCCGGTTCGGCAAGGAGTTTTTCGACGTAGGCGCGGTTGAATACTCCGCGGTTGCGGCAGGCGTCGGAGAGCAGGATGTCGCGCATGAATTGCAGAAATTCGCCGCGCACGTATTTCAGGGCGGGGACGGGGAAGTAGCCTTTGGGGCGGTCGATGACGCTGTCGGGGATGAGGCCGCGCGCGATCGCCTTGAGCGGGAATTTGCCGCCTTCCTTCAGGCGCAGCGAGGGCGGCATCTTCGCCGCCAGTTCCACCAGCTCATGGTCGAGGAAGGGCACGCGCGCTTCCAGTCCCCAGGCCATGCTCATGTTGTCCATGCGCTTCACCGGGTCGTCCACCACCAGTGTGCTCACGTCGAAACGCAGCACCTGGTCGAGGAATTCATCGGCATGCGGTTTTGATAATTCGTTGGCGACCAGTTCGCTGGTGACATCCTCCGTGCGGTAGGCGTCGCTCACCGTCTCCAGATACTCGGCGTGGTCGCGGTCGAAGTAGTGGTTGCGGAACTTTTCCAGCGCGCTGCCTGCGGTGGCCTCCATCTTCGGATACCAGAAATAGCCGCCGAACACTTCGTCCGCGCCTTGTCCAGCCAGCACCACTTTCACATCCTTTGATACCTGCTCCGCCAGCAGGTAGAACGCGATGTTGTCCTGGCTCACCATCGGCTCCGACATGCTGCGCACCGCTTCCGGCAGGCGCTTCAGCACTTCGCGGTTGGGGATGAGCATCTTGTGATGCCGCGTGCGGTAACGCGCCACCACCTGATCGGAATATTCAAACTCATCGCCTTTCTCGGCATCGCCGCCGATGTCCTCGAAGCCGATGGAGAAAGTGCGCAGGTCGGGCACATGGTCGGCTAGCAGGGCCACAATCAAACTGGAATCCAGCCCGCCGGAGAGCAGTACGCCCACCGGCACGTCCGCCGCCAGACGGTGGCGTTCCACCACCTTCTTCAACACATGGCGCGTGGCGTTGAGCCAGTCCTGTTCCGACAATTCAAAATTCGTGGAGCGATTCGTTTTTTCCCTCTCCCTCCGGGGGTGGGTTGGGGAGAGGGAAGTGCTTGGGCGCGTCGCATCCAGTTCCCAGTAACGTTTCATCTCGACGTTGCCTGCCGCCGAGATGCGCATCCAGTGCGCCTGCGGCAGTTTGCGGATGCCGTTGAGCAGGGTGCGCGGCGGCGGTACCACGGCATGCAGGGTGAGGTGATGGTGCAATGCGATGGGGTCGATGCGGGTGTCGATGCCGCCGCCTGCCAGCAGCGCTTGCATGGTCGAGGCGAAACGCAGCGATGCGCCGTCCAGCGCGTAGTAGAGCGGTTTGATGCCAAAACGGTCACGCGCCATGAACAAGGACTGGCTGCGTGTATCCCATACGGCAAAGGCAAACATGCCGATGAAATGGCTCACGCAATGCTCGCCCCATGCGTGGTAGGCCTTGAGAATGACCTCGCTGTCGCTGTCGGAGAAGAACTCGTAATCCATCTCCTGCAACTCGGCGCGCAATTCCCGATAGTTATAGATCGTGCCGTTGAACACCAGCGCGAGATGCAGGTCTGCATCCAACATTGGCTGTTTGGCACGCTCAGAAAGATCGATGATGGCCAGACGGCGATGACCGAGTGCCACCGGCCCCTCGCTATGAAAACCCGCCGCATCCGGGCCGCGCCGGGCCAGCGTTGCTGTCATGCGCCGCAGGACGGAAGCATCGGGGATCTGTTGATCGAAGCGAAGTTCACCGCAAAGGCCGCACATGGGGGGAGATTCCTATCAGAGAGGGTGAATATAAGATTGGCACGCCCAAGGTATGCAACCTGCGCCGCTCGAAGTGGGCGCGGTTGCAATCGGAAAATGTGGCACGCTGTCGATTTTATAGATACTTGTGATGCCCTGCAAAGCCTGGAACTTAAAGCCAGGAAAAACGCAGCGGGTTGCAATGGAGTGGGCGATGGGCACGCCATGCGGTAAGCTACGCGCCTTTCCAAAGCAACCCAGAGAAATCTCAAAATGGTACAAGGCCAATACGTAATGTCCATGCTCCGCGTGAGCAAGATCGTCCCCCCCAAGCGTCAGATCATCAAGGACATCTCCTTGAGCTTCTTCCCCGGCGCGAAGATCGGCCTTCTAGGTCTGAACGGCTCGGGCAAATCCACCGTGCTGCGCATCATGGCCAAGCAGGACACCGAATACGACGGCGAGGTGCAATGGCTGCCCAACATGAAGATCGGCTACCTGCCGCAGGAGCCGGTGCTCGACCCGGCCAAGACCGTACGCCAGGAAGTCGAGTCGTCGCTGGGCGAAGTCATGCAGGCACAACAGAAACTGGAAGAGGTGTATGCCGCCTATGCCGAGCCGGATGCCGACTTCGACGCGCTCGCCGCCGAGCAGGCGCGGCTGGAGAACATCATCGCGGCCAGCGGCAGCGATGCCGCACACCAGATGGAGATTGCCGCCGATGCGCTGCGCCTGCCCGAGTGGGATGCGGTCATCAAGAACCTTTCCGGCGGCGAGAAGCGCCGCGTGGCGCTGTGCAAGCTGCTGCTGGAAAAGCCCGACATGCTGCTGCTGGACGAACCGACCAACCACCTGGATGCCGAATCGGTGGAATGGCTGGAACAGTTCCTGGTGCGCTTTCCTGGCACCGTGGTTGCGGTCACCCATGACCGCTACTTCCTCGACAACGCCGCCGAATGGATCCTCGAACTCGACCGCGGCCATGGCATCCCCTGGAAAGGTAATTATTCCAGCTGGCTCGACCAGAAGGGTGAGCGTCTGGCGCAGGAGCAGAAGCAACTCGACGCGCATTCAAAAGCGATGAAGCAAGAATTGGAATGGGTACGCCAGAATCCGAAAGCGCGTCAGGCTAAATCCAAGGCGCGTATCGCCCGTTTCGAAGAACTGAACTCGCAAGAGCACCAAGCACGTAACGAGACACAGGAGATATTCATCCCCGTGGGCGAACGTCTGGGTAATGAAGTGATTGAGTTCGACGGCGTGAGCAAAGCCTATGGCGACCGCCTGCTGATCGACAACCTCAGCTTCAAGATCCCGCCCGGCGCCATCGTCGGCATCATCGGCCCCAACGGTGCGGGTAAATCCACGCTGTTCCGCATGATCACCGGTAAGGAACAACCGGACAGCGGCGAAGTGAAGATCGGCCAGACCGTCAAGATCGCCTTCGTCGATCAATCGCGCGAAGGGCTGGAGAACGACAAGACCGTGTTCGACGCCATCTCCGGCGGCAACGACATTTTGACCGTGGGCAAATACGAAACTTCGGCGCGCGCCTACATCGGTCGCTTCAACTTCAAGGGCGCAGACCAGGCCAAGATCGTCGGCCAACTCTCCGGCGGCGAGCGCGGACGCCTGCATCTGGCGCAGACCCTTATCTCCGGCGGCAACGTGCTGCTGCTCGACGAACCGACCAACGACCTCGATGTGGAAACCTTGCGCGCGCTGGAAGATGCGCTGCTCGAATTCGCCGGCTGCGTCGCCGTCATCTCCCACGACCGCTGGTTCCTCGACCGCATCGCCACCCACATCCTCGCCTGCGAAGGCGATTCCAAGTGGACGTTCTTTGATGGCAACTATCAGGAATATGAAGCGGACAAGCGGAAGCGTTTAGGTGAGGAAGGCGCGAAGCCTAAGAGGATTCGGTATAAGCCGATTAGTCGGTAGGCCGTCATTCCGGCGAAAGCCGAAATCCAGTACTCCCCTCGCCCGCAAGCGGGAGAGGGGCTGGGGGAGCGGTTGGTGAGACAGGGCAAGCGTAGCTAATTTCGAAGCGCATGAACGGTCGCACGCCGCAAGGCCTTCAAAGACAAATTTTCGGTCTTGGCCGAGCGGTGTGTCGAGAGCAAGGAACTGGGCCGCGACCTGCTTTGGCAGGGGTTCCGGAATAAGCCGGTGAACATTCAAAATGGCTTACGAATGCAGGCCGTTTTTTTGGCTTCCCAGCATGAAAAACGCACCGCTGCCGCGCTGCGTGTTCTCTTTTTCAATCCGCCTCACCCGTTCAGGCCTCGAACGGGTGGCGCAACACGATGGTTTCGTCGCGGTCCGGGCCGGTTGAAACCATGTCCACCGGCACTTCGCAGATCTCGGCAATGCGTTGCAGATAGTTGCGCGCCGCCTGCGGCAGGTCTTCGTAGCGCTTCACGCCGACCGTGCTGCCGCTCCAGCCCGGCATGTCCTCGTACACCGGTTCGCACCCGACCAACGAGTCCGCCCCGACCGGCAGAATGTCGCTGAACTGGCCATCAATTTTGTAGCCGATGCCGATGCGCACGGTTTCCATGCCATCCATCACGTCCAGCTTGGTCACGCACAGTCCCGATACGCCGTTGATCTGGATCGAACGCTTGAGCGCCGCCGCGTCGAACCAGCCGCAACGCCGGGCGCGGCCGGTGGTGGAACCGAACTCGTGCCCTTTCTCGGCCAGCATCTTGCCGATCGGATCCTGCTTCGATTCGGCGTCGTACAGCTCGGTCGGGAACGGTCCGGAGCCGACGCGCGTGGTGTACGCCTTGGTGATGCCCAGCACATAGTGCAGCGCCTGCGGGCCGATCCCCGCGCCCGCGCAGACCGCGCCGGAAATGCAGTTGCTCGAGGTGACGAATGGATAGGTGCCGTGGTCGATGTCGAGCAGGGCGCCCTGTGCGCCTTCGAACAACAGGTTCTGTCCGGCCTTGTTTGCCTCATACAAGGCGCGCGGCACGTCAAGCACCAAAGGCCGGATGCGCTCCGCCAGGAGCAGTGCGGCGTCCATGGTCTGGTTGAAATCGACCGTCTCGGCCTTGAAATAATTTTTCAGCACGAAGTTGTGGTAGTCGAGAACCTCGCCCAGCTTGGCGGCAAAACGTTTGCGGTGAAACAGGTCCTGCAGCCGGATGGCGCGGCGCGCCACCTTGTCTTCGTAGGCGGGGCCGATGCCGCGCCCGGTGGTGCCGATCTTGCCCGCGCCTTTGGCCGCTTCGCGCGCGCGGTCAAGCGCCTCGTGGTAGGGCAGAATCAGGGGACAGGCTTCCGAAATGCGCAGGCGCTCGTACACCCTGACGCCGGCCGCTTCCAGCGTGTCCATTTCCTTGAGCAGCGCCGAAGGCGACAGCACCACGCCGTTGCCGATGAAGCACTTCACCTGCTCGCGCAGAATGCCCGAAGGGATCAGGTGCAACACGGTCTTCTCGCCGTTGATCACGAGCGTATGGCCGGCATTGTGGCCGCCCTGGAAACGTACCACCCCCTGGGCATGATCGGTCAGCCAATCGACCACCTTGCCTTTGCCTTCATCGCCCCACTGGGTTCCGATCACGACCACGTTCTTGGACATTTTCGTTCCTGCCTCTGTTAGTTTTTGACTGCAACGACAATCCACTTGCCGTCACGCAATACCAGCTCACGGTCACAATTCAATTCGGACCGGTATTCGGTTTTCCCCAGCAGATCGACCAGCACGATCTCGCCTTGCCCGCGCAGTTCGGCCACGGCCCGATCCAGCGCGGGATCAGCACAATACGGGGCCAGAATCGCGCGGGCGGGTTGCGCCGGCGGCAGCAGGGAAGAAATCTGGCGCAGGTCCATGCTGAAACCGGTGGCCGGACGCGCCCGGCCGAAACGCTTGCCGACATTGTCATAGCGGCCGCCGAGGGCGATGGCATCATGGCTGCGCGGGTGATACACGGCAAACACCATCCCGCTGTGGTAGTGATAGCCGCGCAGTTCCGCCAGATCGATCCCGATACTGCCGACCAGCGGCTGCAATTCCTGCACGGCCTGTTCCAGTTGCCACAGTGCCGCGCTGATGCGAGTTCCCTGCGGCAACAGGCTGCGTGCCCGCGCCAGCACTTCCACCCCGCCGTGCAGTTGCGGCAACGCCAGCAACGACGCTTGCAGGGCAGCCGGGAGTCCGCGCACCAGATCGCGCAAAACCGGCACATCCTTGTGTTGCAGGGCGATGAACAGCGCCCGCTCCAGTTCGCTCGCCACCGCCGTATCCCCAAGCAGGGCCTGGAACACATCCACATGCCCAAGATCGAGATGAATATCGCGGATACCAAGCAGGGACAGGGAATGCAGCATCAGGCGCTGTATCTCGAGGTCGCTTTCGATCCCGGTATGGCCGTAAAGCTCGGCGCCGATCTGCAACGGCTCGCGCGTGCTCATCAATCCGGCCGGATGGGTATGCACCACGCTGCCCGCGTAACATAGCCGCGCGACCCCCTGGCGGTTGAGCAGATGCGCATCGATCCGCGCCACCTGCGGCGTGATGTCGGCACGCAAGGCCAGCGTGCGGCCGCTCAACTGATCCACCAGTTTGAACGTGCGCAGGTCCATATCCGCACTATCCCGGATCAGCAGCGACTCGGCGTATTCGATCAGCGGCGGGGACACCAGCTGATACCCGGACAGGTGCAACAGTTGCAACACATCGCGCCGCATCCCCTCGATGCGCCACGCCTCTTCCGGCAGTATGTCCTGGATATATTCAGGCAATAACCAATTCATCATCGAATCCAGTAAATCAGCAACAAGCCACTCAACATCAGGGTCAGGCCCAGAAAGCGCACCTGCCCGTCCTGAAACTGCGCAATGTTTTTCAGGGTTTGGCGCCAGAGCCCGGGAAACATGAAAGGCATCAGTCCTTCCAGCACCAGCATCAGTCCCAGCGCCGCCAGCCAGAAATCAAGCATCGCAACTCAATGGCCGCCCCTGATGGGGGTTTTCAGGTATTTGAAGAAGGACGAGCTCGGATCCAGCACCATCACATCGCTCTTGTCCTTGAAGGTCTGTTTGTAGGCTTCCAGACTGCGGTAAAAGGCAAAGAATTCCGGATTGCGCCCGAAGGCGGAGGCATAGAGGGCGGTTGCCCTGGCATCGCCCTCGCCCTTGATTTTTTGCGCGTCGCGGTAGGCCTGCGACAGGATCACCTGGCGTTGCCGGTCCGCATCGGCGCGAATTTTTTCGCTCTCCGCATTACCGGTGGCGCGCAGTTCGTTCGCCACGCGCTTGCGCTCCGCTTCCATGCGGCGATACACCGAATCGCTGATCTCGACCGGGAAATCGACGCGCTTCAAGCGCACATCCAGCACTTCGACCCCGATCCTGCGCGCATCACTGTCGGTCTTTTCCTGCACCACGCGCATCAGTTCGTCACGCTTGCCGGAGACCACGTCGTGGATGGTCAGCTTGCCGAATTCCTCGCGCAGGGCGGAATTGACCGTTTGCAGCAGGCGCGTCTGCGCCCGCGCCTCGTCGCCGCCCACGCTGACGTAGTACTGCTTGACGTCGAAGATGCGCCACTTGACGTAGGAGTCGACCAGGACATTCTTCTTCTCGGCCGTGATGAAGCGCTCCGGATCAACGGTGTCGAGGGTCAGGATACGCGAATCAAAAAAGCGCACGTTCTGCACCAGCGGCAATTTGAAATTGAGCCCCGGTGCGGTTTCCACGCGCATCACCTCGCCCAGCTGGAAGACAATCGCGGACTGGCGCTGATCGACCACAAAGGTGCTCATGCTGAATAAAATCAGGGCAACAATTGCACCGACCAACACGTTTCTGATACTGGTTTTCATTTAACGAGCCTCCCGTTCACGGCCAAGGATCAGTTCGCGCGCGCGCGTTGCCGGCGCGAACTCGCTGGCGGGCAAACCGGCCTGCTCGGCGGGTTTCACGGCCTGTGCGGTCGGGGCGGAATCCACACCTCCCTGTTGCAACAATTTATCCAGCGGCAGATAAAGCAGGCTGCCATTCGAGCTCTTCTGATCGATCATCACCTTGCTGCTGCTGCTCATGACCTGCTGCATCATGTCGATATACATGCGTTCGCGCGTAACTTGTGGCGCTTTTTCGTATTCAGCCAGGATTTGCTTGAAGCGGCTGGCATCCCCTTCCGCATTGGCGATCACGCTCTGCTTGTAACCGGCTGCCTCTTCCATCAGGCGCGCTGCCGCGCCCTTGGCTTTCGGCACCACATCGTTGGCATAAGACTGTCCTTCATTCTTCTGCCGCTCGCGATCCTGTCCCGCCTTGACCGCGTCGTCGAATGCGGCCTGCACCTGCTCCGGCGGCTGCGCATTCTGCATGGTGAGCTTGCTCACCAGAATGCCGGATTGGTAACGGTCGAGAATATCCTGCATCAACTTGGTCGTTTCCGCCGCGACCTGCTCGCGCCCTTCGTACAGCACGAAGTCCATCTTGCTGCGGCCGACCACTTCGCGGATCGCGGTTTCCGCCGACTGGCGCACGTTCTCGTCCGGGGCGCGGTTGTTGAACAGGTAAGCACCCGGATCCTTGAGGAAGTACTGCACCGCGAACTGGATATCGATGATGTTCTCATCGTCGGTCAGCATCAGCGATTCCTTCAGCATCTTGTTCTTGACGTTGTCGCGGTACCCCACCTCGACCGTGCGCACCTGGCTGAGATTGACGATCTCCACGGTTTCGATCGGGTACGGCAGGTGCCAGCGCGGACCGGCCTCGGTCGTTTCAATCTGCTTGCCGAAGCGCAACACCACCCCGCGTTGACTGGCATCGACGATATAGAAGCCGCTCGCCAGCCAGATCAAGGCCACCACCAGGATCACCAGGCCAAGGCTGATCCCGAAACCGCCGCCACTGCCACCACCCGGCTGTTTGCCCGAACCGCCGCCAAAACGGCCGAACAGGGACTCTATCCTGCGGTTAAGATTGCGCACCACCTCTTCCAGGTCCGGCGGGCCGCTACTGTTGTTCTTACCCCATTGCGGGTCATTCAATCCCATGTCTTTTCAGCCTTTTAGTTAACGGTCGTTCAGTGGATGCCATGCTGCCGATGCCGCCTGCTGCTGCGGTGCATCACGCACCTCGACCAGCGTCGCCCGCAACAGATCGATACCTGCACCCGTTTTGGCACTCAAATGAATGGCGGCGATATTACCATACTCATCCCGCCGCACGCCCGGCGCGACCCCCTGCAGATCAATCTTGTTATAGACCACGATCTGCGGAATCGGCCGGGCGCCGACCTCGGCCAGCACCTTGTTCACTTCAGCCACCTGATCGTTGCGTTCCGGGCTGTTCACATCCACCACATGCAGCAACAGATCCGCCTGTGCGGTCTCTTCCAGCGTACTGCGAAAAGCCGCCACCAGCCCGTGCGGCAGATGGCGGATGAAACCCACGGTGTCGGACAGCACCACCTGGCGGCTGTCGCCGGGCAAAAACAGCTTGCGCGCGGTGGTATCCAGCGTGGCAAACAACTGGTTGGCGACATAGGTGTCGGCATGGGTCAGGCGGTTGAACAAGGTGGACTTGCCGGCGTTGGTGTAGCCCACGATGGACACCGACAAGACGTCGGAACGGTTGCGGGCGCGGCGCTGCAGCGCGCGCTGGCGCTTGATTTGTTTTAACCGGTCATTGAGCAGTTGCACGCGCCGGTCCAGCTTGCGCCGGTCCAGCTCCAGCTGGGTCTCGCCCGGTCCGCGCGCGCCCACCGCGAATTTCTGCTGTCCCATATCCATGTTCATGCCCGCCAGCCGGCTGGAAAGATATTTCAACTGGGCCAGTTCGACCTGCACCTTGCCCTCGTGGCTTTGCGCACGCAGGGCAAAAATATCCAGAATGAGCATGGTGCGGTCGATCACGCGCGCCCGGATTTTGGCAGTGAGGTTGCGCATCTGCGCGGGGGACAGGTCATGATTGAAAATGACCAGTGGCACTTCCAGTTCTTCGACCCGCGCGGCGATCTCGTCCACTTTGCCGCTCCCCGCAAACAAGGCGGGATCGGGTCGCTGGCGCCGCCCCTCGATCAGGGCAACCGTCTGCACACCGGCACTCTCCGCCAGCAAGCGCAGTTCTTCCAGACTTTCCGCGTAATCCGGCGCGCCAAAATCAAGACTGACCAATACTGCCGTATTGGGGGCAGTCGTTGCTTCAGGCATCACTCTGCATCAACAGGGATAGTAACCGCGCGCGCCGGAACGATGGTCGAGATGGCGTGCTTGTACACCATCTGGGTAACGGTATTCTTCAGCAGCACCACATACTGATCGAAAGAGTCGATCTGGCCTTGCAGCTTGATGCCGTTGACCAGATAGATGGCGACCTGGACATGCTCCTTGCGCAGTGTGTTCAGGAACGGGTCTTGTAGTTGTTGCCCTTTGTTAGTCATTTTGTCGGCTCGCGAGGTGGTTTGAACGCCGCCACTGTAATGGAAAACGGCGTATTGCGATAGTCCTTGCCGGCGCTCTGTCTTGCCATTTCATCTGGATAACAGAGCCTTGACTGACTGCCAAAGTGTACATTCTGGAACACTGCTGTCCAAGGCAGCGTAAATCAGTTGGGTGATGCCTTGATCTGATACGCGTTCTGGACGGGTAGCCGTTGTGATCGAGAATCAGATGCGGCGTGACCGCCCCCTTGGCGCGGCGGAATTTCGTCCAGGCATACATCGACAGGCACAGGTCGATCAACGTCGAGTCGAGTCGGACCCGCTTATTCTTGAAGCGGAACTTCTTTTTTTGCCGACGGCTTTTGCTGCGACAGTGCCGTAAAGGCCGTAGAAGACTTTCTCGAACAGCTCCCAAGGGCGGTGACTGTTGGCGTAGGACAGGGCGGAACGGGCGGGGGCTTCGATGCCGAGGTGAGTGAACTTGCCCTCGCAGCTTTTGAGTCCGCCTTCGATTCCGCGCAAGGAATGCGCCCGACCGGGCTGGCAGAACACATGGCGACGAACTGGCTCCAGCTCGATAGCCTTTTGCTGCGGTGCGCAGCCTTGGTCTCTTTGACGAAACGCCCGGAGTCGGTACGCGGAATTAGCTTGAGTATCTGGCTGAACATGCTGCATGATGCTTTTACGTTGAGTCTCCTGTGCTCAAGGTATGGCGGGTTTGGTGATTCACCTATACCCTACGCCCTTGGATGACCCGGCGTCAGAATCTGTTTTGGACAAGAGTGATTCTGGAATGTATTTATCCAAATCGATTGACTAACTATCCGCTTACAATAAACAGCATGGATAAAAAAACAATCTTCATCAAGACCAGCAAGGGCGAGAGCGAGGTCTCCAGCATGTCGGGAGATATGAAGCGCGTGCTGTTGCTGATTGACGGCAATTCATCCCTGGACAATGTAATCAAGCGTGCACCGCCAAGTTTGCGCGGCGATATTCCGGAAATCATACAGCGCTTGCTGGATGGAGAGTTGATCGTTGACAAAGCGAAAGCGAATGCCGGATTAAAGATCGTCAGTCCCAAAATTATCGCGCCGAAAACAGAGCAAGCGGGTGAAGAGCTGGATTTCACCAGTATGTTCAGAGCGCCCAGCCAGGCTGCCATGGCAGCAGAAGCGGCAAAGCAAAGCGCCGGTGCGGATGCGCAGGAAGCAATCAAACGAAAAGAGGCGGAGGCTGCACGCCTGAAAGCGGAAGCAGAAGTCCGGGCCATCGCCGAGGCAAAACGACAGGCGGAGGAAGCTGCACGGGCCAAGGCCGAAGCCGATGCATTAGCCAAACGCGAGGCAGCCGTGAGGCAGGCTGCGGAAGACAGGGCCAGGGCTGAAGCCGAATTGCGCCAAAAAGCGGAACAAGAGGCCGCACGCATCAAAGCGGAAATGCAGGCGGCAGCCAAGGCACAACATGAAGCCGAAGAACGGGCAAAGCGTGAGGCAGAAGCGGCTCGAATCAAGGCCGAACAGGAGGCCGCCCGTATCAAGGCCGAGCTTGAGGCAGCGGCCAGAGCCCGCCGCGAAGCCGAAGAAAAGGCACAGCGCGAAGCTGAAGCTGCCGCCAGGGCAAGAGCTGAAGCGGAAGCGGCTCGCCTTAAAGCAGAGCAGGAAGCCGCACGGATAAAAGCAGAACTTGAAGCAGCCAAGGCGCGCGCGGAAGCTGAAGCTCGCGCGCTGGCTGAAGAGCGTGCCCGAATAGAGGCCGAGGAACGCCGGCGCCACGAAGAGGCGGAGGCAGCCCGGATCAAGGCGGAAGAAGAAGCGGCCGCACGTGCCAAGGCGGAGGCCGAGGAACGTCAGCGTCGGGAAGAGGCGGAAGCGGCCCGGATCAAGGCGGAAGAAGAAGCGGCCGCACGTGCCAAGGCGGAGGCCGAGGAACGCCAGCGTCGGGAAGAGGCGGAAGCGGCCCGGATCAAGGCGGAAGAAGAAGCGGCCGCACGTGCCAAGGCGGAGGCCGAGGAACGCCAGCGTCGGGAAGAGGCGGAAGCAGCCCGGATCAAGGCGGAAGAAGAAGCGGCCGCACGCGCCAAGGCAGAGGCCGAGGAATGCCAGCGTCGGGAAGAGGCGGAAGCGGCCCGGATCAAGGCCGAAGAAGAAGCGGCCGCACGCGCCAAGGCGGAGGCCGAGGAACGCCAGAGTCGGGAAGAGGCGGAGGCAGCCCGGATCAAGGCGGAAGAAGAACAGAAGCGGCAGGAAGCGGCAACAAGTTCTGCTGCCGCTTCGCCGTTCAAGATCGATCTTGATGCCCTGAAGGAAGTGGAATCTGCTCCGGTCATGGTGCAGCAGGCAGAGCGTATATCTTCTGCAGTACCAGATCGCACAGCCGAACCCGTACCTGAAATCAAAATCGAGGCAAAAAAGGAAGAAACCAGACAAGCTGACATTGCTGCCGAGATGGCGCGCCAGAAAGCCGAGCAGGAAGCGAAGCAGAAAGCAGAACAACTGCAAATGGAGCGCGAAGCCCAAGAGCGCGTGGAGTCGCAGCGACTGGCTGCCGAGCAGGCGGCGGCGTGGGCTGAAGCGGAGCGACGTGCTACCCAGCAGAGCAAGCTGGAATCTGAACAGGCGGCATTGCAAACCTTATTGGCGCAGGCAAAAGAAAATCAGATGTCATCCGCTCCCCGGAGGCGAAAACCAGTGTCACTGGGGAAACTCATGGCTGCCATCATCGGTTTTGCAGTTGTTCTAGTCTGGACACTTCCTATGTTCTGGCCGATGGAAGAATACATCGGCCCGGTTGAACAACAGCTATCCACGCGTCTTGGACAGCCGGTGAAGATTGGGGACCTCAAGGGTTCCCTGTTGCCTTGGCCCAAAGTGGAAATCACTCAAATGACAATCGGCGCCCAACAGGAATTGTCCGTGGCGAGCGCGATTTTGAGCGTAAATCCCTTCAGTTTGTTCTCGAACGACTGGATCATCGACAAGGCCGAACTGGACGGCATCACGGTTGAAGGGGATCAGCTTGAGCCCCTGTTTGGGTGGCTTCGCGGTTTAAATGGCCAATCGGGATTTTCCATGCGGTCATTCAATTTGCGCGATGTGCAGATCAAGACGGCGCCGAATAATCTACCGTTGCTTCAAGGAGTCGCCTCGTTTGATGAGGGTGAATTTGCACGTCTGGCGTTGCACGACGCCACAGACAAGCTGCATCTTGATTTCAGGCCATTGCCCGGACGGTTGCACGTCGAATTCAGGATCAAGGAAAGCGCACTGCCATTTTTACCGCAAGTCGTATTTGGCGATTTCAAAGCCAATGGTGAGATTGGGGCAGAGGGGATGGTTTTATCCGAGCTGGATGTCTACGCTTACGGGGGTATCGGGTCGGGTAGCGGAAAACTGGACTGGCACAAGGGATGGCGATTGGAAGTGACGTGGGATGCGAAAACGATGGAGTTGGCGCAAATCTTCCCGCAATACGGATTAGCTGGCGAACTGTTTGCAAATGGTGTTGCCACTGCACGTAGTCAGACTTTGTCCGGCTTGGCCGACGCGGTGCGCCTTGATGCTAATTTTGAAATCAAGCGGGGGGTGATCAATGGCATCGATATCGTAGAGACGGCACGGCTGTTGAGCCGGGAACATTTGCCCGGCGGCCGCACCCACTTTGACCAGTTGACCGGATCGGCCCTGCTGGAAAACCATGTCCTGCGTTTGCGCCAGCTCAAAATCTCTTCCGGGATGTTGAATGCTTCCGGCGCCATCGATGTGGCGGAGGGGGGGCAACTGTCCGGCAGTCTGAACTCCGAGATCAAGATGCGCGCGGGCAATAATCCCCTGGTCTTGTCCGGAACCTTGCAGGAACCCAGATTGCAGGCGCGCTGATAAACCTTACCGGAAAAGATTGAAGAATCCGCCCAGCATTCCGGGTTTTTGCCGGGATACAGTCTGTTGTGTGTCTTGCGGCTGTTGTGGCGGCATCTGTTGTTCGCGGTGTTCTGTTGCTTGAGGTTGAGATTTGGGCAGGCCGAGCATTTCACGCGCGATATCCAGTTGTTCCGCATGATCCTCGATGAAGCGGGTGCATTGTCCCGGTTCGCACCCTATTCTGGTGATGGCGCTGACGTTTTGCCAGGCAACGAATTTTGCTTTGCCCGGTATTTGCAGGTTGGCGATCGTCACCACATCGGTGTAATCGGCTGTCCCGGATGCATTGCTCCGCTGCAGGTTTTCATAACCGGCCACGACATTGATGATTTCCTGCGGGAAATGCCAGTTGTTCAGCAATGCAACGCCCACGCGGGTTGAAAAGCGGCGTATCAATTCTTCCAGAGCGTCCTGTTCAAGCCGTGGATGAAAGCGGTCGGCATAGAGGCATAAGGGTAATGCGCCGAGGTTGTGCACCATGCCCGCCAGCATCGCCTGCTCCGGCTTCAAATGTCTTTGCTTGAGCGCCAGCACGAAACTGGTGGCGGCAACCATCCGGCTGTGCTCCCACATTCTTTTCAGGTATTGGTCGATGACCGGGCTACTGGCCTTGAACAAATTGTTCACGGTCACGCTGATCACCAGATTGCGCAGCATGCGATAGCCCAGACGCGCGATGGCGGCGCGCAGGGTGTCCACACGCATGCCGCCGGCAGCGCTGTTGGCAGCCTTGATGATGTGGGCGGAAATGACCGGGTCGGCCGAAAGCAGATTCACCAATTGATCGGCCGAAACGTTCGGATCATCGATCAGTTCCCTGATCTTGAGTGCGACGTCCGGTAAGGTCGGCAACTCGAGTTTGCCGGATTCAATAGCGGACAGGACTTCATCCGCGATCGCCTGCTGTTGCGTATCGCTCATGATTTCAGGCCAAGGCTTGGGCGATACGCGCCAGTGCCTTTTGCAGATTTTCCATCGAAGTGGCGAAGGATAAACGAATGTAGCCCTCGCTGCCAAAGGCGGAGCCGGGCACCACGGCCACGCCGGCTTGTACCAGCAGATATTCGGAGAAGGCGAGATCGGTCGCTTCCTTGAGGGTGCCCTTTGCGTGCAGTTTGGCGATGGCCTGCCGCGCATCAGGGAAGGCATAAAACGCACCGCCGGCCTTGAGGCAGCTTAATCCGGGGATTTTATTCAACTCGTTGACCACGAATTCATGGCGTTCACGGAAAGCCTTTACCATCGGCGTGATGCAGCCCTGGTCGCCGTTCAAGGCGGCTTCCGCCGCCACTTGCGAGATCGAAGTCGGGTTGGAGGTGCTCTGCGATTGCACGTTTTCCATCGCGGTGATGATGTTTTCCGGTCCCGCGGCATAGCCAATGCGCCAGCCGGTCATGGCATATGCCTTCGACACGCCGTTCAGCACCATGGTGCGCGGTTTCAGGTCGGGACACGCATCCAGGATGTTGACGAATTTGCCATCGACCAGTGAGATGTGTTCATACATGTCATCGGTGGCGATGAGGATGTTGGGATGTTTGCGCAGCACCTCTCCCAGTGCTTTCAAGTCTGCCAGCGAATAGACCGCACCGGACGGATTGCTCGGGCTGTTGATCACCACCATTCTGGTTTTTGCCGTGATCGCTGCGGCCAGTTGCGCCGGCGTCATCTTGAAACCCTGCTCGATACCGGCCTGCACGATCACCGGCTTGCCTTCGGCGATAAGCACGATGTCCGGATACGACACCCAGTACGGCGCGGGAATGATCACCTCATCACCGGGGTTGACAACGGCGAGAGCAAGGTTGAAGAAACTTTGTTTGCCGCCGCAGGAAACCAGAATCTGTTTTGCGCTGTAATCGAGCCCGTTGTCGCGCTTGAATTTGGCGATGATCGCCGCTTTCAGCGAGGGTGTTCCGCCGACGGCGGTGTATTTGGTGAAACCCTTGTTGATTGCCACGATGGCGGCATCCTTGATGTGCTGCGGCGTATCGAAATCCGGCTCGCCCGCCCCCAGTCCGATGATGTCCTTGCCTTCGGATTTCAGTTTGGCGGCACGGGCGGTGACGGCGAGAGTGGGGGACGGTTTGATGGCTTGCACACGACGGGAGAGTGACACGATTTTTCCTCTGTGGTTGATGGTTGGCGCGGATTATACGCGCCCCTTCTGGCGCGGTGAAACGCTATTCGGGGTCATGCGTCCAGTAGCGGCGGTGGGTTCTGCGGTAGGGTTCGAGACGGAGTTCACCCGCATTCATTTCAACCAGGATGGCGCCATCCCGGTCCGAGCGCAAAAGTTCGGTGCCGCTTTGGGCGTATCGCCTGACCACGGTCGGATGGGGATGATGAAAACGGTTGCGATAACCCGAGGTGAACACGACCTGGTGGGGTGCAACTGCGGCCACAAAATCCGGCGAGGAAGACGACTTGCTGCCGTGATGGGGGGCGACCAGCAGGGTGGCGGGCAACCGGTCCGGATGCCGTGCGAGCAAGCTCGCCTCGGCTGGACTTTCGATGTCGCCCGTGAGCAGCACATGCTGGGTGCCAATACTGATGCGAAGCACGCAGCTTTCGTTGTTGTCGTGTTTTTTGCGTTTTTTGGAGAGCGGGCCGGGATGCAAGATCTCAAAGTTGACGCCGTCCCAGTTCCAGGCATCGCCGTCGCGGCAGGGCAGCACGCTGGAGGTTCCCGCCAGCAAGGGATGAGCGGCGGGCATCGACGTCCTGATCCAGCCCGGTGCCAATACTTCGCGCACCGAAGTCGTGCCGCCGACATGGTCGAGATCGCTGTGACTCAGGATCAGGCCGTCCAGCCGAGCGATTCCGAGTGCGCGCAGGGAAGGCACGAGGATGCGATTGCCGCTGTCCGCCTCCCCGGAAAAATCCGGCCCGGTATCGAACAGCAGGGTGTGCTGCGCGGTTTGCACCGCCACGGCCAGTCCCTGCCCGACGTCGAAAATCAGGATGCGCGCTGTATTCGGCTCGGGCGCGTTCGGTGCAACCAGGAACATGGGCAGGATCAGAATGATTCCCAATGCGCGCAACGGGAATCCGCGCGGGGCGAGGATCCAGGCCGCGCCCAGTACCCCCAGCGCGATGCTCCAGGGCGGCGGCGCATGTTGAACCCACACGGCAACGGGCAGCCGGTCCAGCCATTGCAAATAGGCCATGCACCCGGCGAGCACCTGATGGGCCAGCGGGAGCAGCCAATCCAGCAGCGGCAGGGCGCCGAGCAGCGTCAGCGGCACCACCACGAAACTGACCAGAGGGATGGCGAGCGCATTGGCGAGGGGAGACACGAGGGAAAGTTGCTGGAACAGGGCGAGCAGCGGCGGAATCAGCCCCACCATCATCGCCCATTGCACCACGCCGTAAGCCTTGAACCCGTGCGGTTGCCGCAGCCGGTTCGCGGTCACGTAAAAGATCAGCGTCACCGCGCCGAACGACAGCCAAAAGCCGGGTGCCAGCACCGCCCAAGGATCGGCGAGCAGCACAATCATGAGCGCAGCCGCCAGCATCTGGCCGGGGGCGACGTTGCGCGACAGCAATAGCATGGCGGCAAAGGCGGATAGCATGTACAGCGTGCGCTGTGCCGGAATCTCGAAGCCGGAGATCAGCGCATAGCCCAGGGCGGCGATGATGCCGACTACTGCCGCCGCCTTGCGTGCCGGGAAATACAGGGTCAGGCGCGCACTGCGCCGCCACAGCCAATAGGTCAGGGCGAAGAACAGCCCGGACAGCATGGTGATGTGCAGACCGGAGATACTCATCAGATGGTTGATGCCGGTGCGCGTGAACAACTGCCATTGCGCGGACGAGATGCTGGCCTGATCGCCGACCGCGAGCGCCACCAGAATGCCGGTATAAGGTGCATCCTGCAGCGTGTGCAGAAAATGGTCGCGCACGTTTTCGCGCAGTTGCTCGATCCGGTATCCCCCGGCGGTTTCCGCCAGGCGCTCTCGGTTGCCCTTGGGGTGCACATAGCCGGAGGCACCCAGCCTGCGCTCCAGCATCCACGCCTCGAAATCGTGGCCGTACGGGTTGCTCGTGCCATGCGGCTGTTTCAGGCGCACGGTGAAACGCCAGCGTTCTGCCGCATGCACGTTGAGGGTCTCCTGCCGTTTTGCCGCATAAGTGGCAAGGAGAATCCTGTTCGGGACCTGCGCGCCGGGCGTTTCCACTGTTTCGACATCGAACATGAAACGCTGCCCGCGCTCGTGCGGGCGCGGCATCTCCGCCACGACTCCGGTCAGCGTGATGTCACGGCCCTGCCACGCGTTCGGCAACGTATCGGACAAGCGCGCTTCGGCGACCCATGCCGCATAGGCAAAGCCGAGCAGGGCGGCGGCAAACAACATCACGGCGCGGCGTGCCAGTCGCCATGCCGAGTGTTTCCCCCTTGGCAGGAACAGGCAGCCCGCTGCCAGCGGCCAGTAAAACGGCAGGGTCGGCAGGAAGGCCAGCTGCTGCAGGCACCACACACCGAGGGTAAAAAAGAGGGCGAAAGAAACCATGTCCCTAGCCTAACCGACCATTACAATTCCGTCATGCGCAAACTTCTTCGACGATATCTGCCCAGCCGCGAAAGCATCCAGCAGAATCGCTGGCTACAACCCGTGCGGCAGTGGTTGCACCATCCGAACCTGTGGCACCTGAATCGCCGCTCGACTGCGGGCGGTGTGGCGCTTGGCCTGCTTTGCGGGCTGGTGCCTGGGCCCTTGCAGATGCTTTCCGCCGCATTGCTGGCAATCTGGTTGCGGGTCAACTTGCCGGTGGCGGTTTTCGCTACGCTGTACACCAACCCGTTCACCATCGTCCCGCTGTATCTGTTGGCCCATCAAATCGGAGTAGGGGTGAGCGGGGCACCGAACGGCACTTCCGTTCCCATTTTCCCGGAAGTGCATTGGCACGACGGGTTTTCTGCCGTGTGGGGATGGCTGCTGGCGCTGGGCAAGCCTTTGCTCGTCGGGCTGCCGCTCCTGGCCATCGGCTTGGCGGTGCTGGGATATGGTGTCGTGCGACTGGGCTGGCGGCTGATGGTGATCTGGCGCTGGCGCAGTCGTGCTGCCCGCCGCCCGTGATTTCATCGTGCGCAGTGTCAGGCTGTCTGCAACAGACCATCCACCAGACGCAACTGACGCTGCATCTTGCCCGCCAGATCGAGGTCATGGGTGACCACGATGAAGCTGGTAGCCCATTGCGCGTTGAGCGACTGCATCAGGTCGAACAGGGCCGACGCGCTGCTGCGGTCGAGATTGCCGGTCGGCTCGTCGGCCAGCACGCAGGCGGGCCGGGTAACCAGCGCCCGCGCCACGGCCACGCGCTGGCGCTCGCCGCCCGAGAGTTCGGCCGGCAAATGGCGCACGCGCTGTGCCAGGCCGACCTGTTCCAGCATGGCTGCAGCTTGCGGGTGTGCCTCGGCGGGTTTCATGCCGCGAATCAGCAGCGGCATGGCGACGTTCTCCAGTGCGGTGAATTCCGGCAGCAAATGGTGGAACTGATAGACGAATCCAAGTGATCGGTTTCTCAACGCGCCGCGCTGCGTCTCGTCCATCTTCGTGACGTCCTGTCCGAGAATGTTCACGCTGCCGCTGGTGAGCGTGTCCAGTCCGCCCAGCAGATGGAGTAGCGTGCTCTTGCCGGAACCGGAGGCGCCGACGATGGCGATGCGTTCACCTTGGGCCACCTCAAGGTTGACGCCTTTTAACACCGCCACGCTCAAATCGCCCTGCGCGTAGGTTTTCGTCAGCTTGCGGCAGGAAATGACGGGTTCATTCATATCGCAATGCCTCTGCCGGTTGCACCCTGGAGGCTCGCCAGCTCGGATAGAGCGTGGCGAGCAGGCTGATGAGGAACGACATGCCCGCGACCACGAGCACATCCGATTGGTGCAGATCGGAGGGCAGTTCGCTGATGTAGTAAAACTCCTTGGACAGGAACTGCACACCGAACAGGTGTTCGATGAAGGGCACGAGGGTGCCGATGTTGAGCGCGAGCAATACCCCGCCAAGCACGCCCAGGCCCATGCCGATCAGGCCGATCAGCGTGCCCTGTACCATGAAAATCTGCATGATGCTTTTCGGTGATGCGCCCAGCGTGCGCAGGATGGCGATGTCGGCCTGCTTGTCCGTCACGGCCATCACCAGAGTGGAGACGATGTTGAACGCGGCGACCAGCACGATCAGCGAGAGAATGATGAACATCATTTTCTTCTCCATCGCCACCACCGCGAAATAATTGGCGTTCTGGCGGGTCCAGTCGGTGACCCAGGTGCCGGCGGGAAGCATGCCTTCCAATTCTGCCGCGACCTGCGGGGCGCGGTCGAGATCGTGCAGGCTGCCGCTGATGCCGCTGACCGATTCGCCCATGCGGAAAAGTTTTTGCGCGTCGTTGAGATGAATCAGCGCCAGGGCATTATCGTACGGCGCCATGCCGATTTCAAAGATGCCCGCGACGCGAAACTGTTTCAGACGCGGCAGCATTCCGGCCGGGGTGATTTGCCCTTGCGGGGTGATGAGCAGCACGCTGTCGCCGACCCGTGCACCCAGTGCGCGCGCCAGGTCGGAGCCCAGCACGATGTTGAAACGGCCCGCCTGCAAATCGTGCAGGGTGCCGTGCTGCATTTTGTCGCCGAGCCCGATCAGGCGCTGCTCCGCCTCGGGCAGGAAGCCGCGCACCATCACGCCTTCCACACGGCCGTCGAAAGACAGCATGCCCTGGCCGCTGACGAAGGGGGCGGCGGCGCGCACGGCCGGATGGGCGGCAACCGTCTCCAGCGTGCGCTGCCATTCGCTCAATCCGTCGGCGCCCCCCATCACCTGCAAATGCGGGGTGATGCCGAGGATGCGTCCACGGATTTCTTTCTGGAAGCCATTCATCACCGACAGCACCACGATCAGCGCCATTACGCCCAGGCCGATGCCCAGCATGGAAATCAGCGAGATGAACGAGATGAAATGGTTGCGGCGCTTGGCGCGGGTATAACGCAGGCCGACAAATAATTCGTAAGGTTGCAAGGACATGTGGCTCGATGGGTTGACGGGCGCTAGTGTGCCACAAGGCGCGCGGATTTGAATGCTAAACTGCCGCGCATGAATCATCTCCATCTCATCGTTCCCGTCCTGTTTCTGCCGGCCCAAGCCTCTTCTGCGGCGTTGGCCGGATTACGCCTGCCCCACTGGGAGCAATTGCTGGCGCGCAGCGCGCATTCGATCTTGCCGCCGGCTGCGCTCGAAGCGCGTTTGTCCGATGTTTTCGGGGTGAAGGGCTTGGCGCCGTTGCGCGCGCGTGCGGACGGTCTGGCGGTGTGCGAAGGATACTGGCTGTGTGCCGATCCGGTCGAACTGCAAATGCAACCTTCACAGGTCATGCTGCAACCAGAGGTGGCAGGTACGGAGGCCGAAGCGCAGGCGCTGTGCGCGACGCTGAATGCGCATTTTGTTCAGGAAGGACTTCGTTTTTTCGCCCCGCATCCGCAGCGCTGGTATGTGCAGGCGCAAACGCCGGGTGAGGCCGTTATGACGCCTTTGCGTGCTGCCGCCTGGCGTGATGTGAAAGCGCTGATGCCGCAAGGCAATGATGCACGGCGCTGGTGGCGCCTGGGCAACGAGATACAAATGCTGTTGCACCAGCATCCGGTCAATGTGGCGCGCCAGCAAGACGGGAAACCCGTGATCAACAGCCTCTGGCTCTGGGGCGGAGGTAGCGCAAGCGTGCCCCAGCCGGCGTGCGATGCGGTGGGCGGACTTGACGCGCTCACGCTGCGCTGCGCCCAGGCAAGCGGGGTGGCGTTGCCGGGGGATCTTCACGCCCTGCTGTCGAGCGCGCGCGAACGCGGGTTGTGGGTGGATGCGGGATTGCAGGACGCGTGGCAGCGCGGCGATCTTTTTGCCCATCGAACGGGGCTGGAGCAACTTGAAAATGAAATCGCGGCGCCGGTGTGGCAGTCCCTGCGGAAGGGTCGGCTGAACACCCTCACCCTGGAGGTGCCGACTGAAACGGCGCTCCATCGTTTCGAGCTGACGCGCGCGGACTGCTGGAAAATCTGGCGCCGGCGTCGGCCGTTGACGGTTTATCCCGAGTAGAATCAGGGCAGTCTTAAAGGGGGTGCAAGATGACTTTCTGGAGCAGGGCGGTGGACTTTTTCTGGGGGACGGAATCGCTATCGCTGTTGCTGATGGTGTTGGTGATTTTCGTCCTGCTGCATTTTTTCCTGTGCGAAGATCGGCAGAGCCTGTTCAACACCATCGGTTTCTATCTGGTTTGCCTGTTTGGACAATTTATGGCGGGGGTGCTGCATGCCTCCGAGCTGTTGCGTGCGGCCGAAATCACGCGCGAAGTATTCGTGATCGGCGCAGGCATCGCGGTGATCCGCCTGTGGGGGCTGCTGATATTCAGGAAAGTTCTGCCTGCGGTCAAACTGACTTTGCCGCGCATCACCGAAGACATCTTCGTCATCATTGCCTATATCGCCTGGTTCATGGTGCGCCTGCGCTATGCGGGCCTGGATTTGAGCAGCATCCTCGCCACGTCGGCAGTGATCACGGCGGTGATTGCCTTCGCCATGCAGGACACCCTGGGAAACATCCTCGGCGGCCTTGCCCTGCAACTGGACAATTCCATCGAGGTGGGCGACTGGATCAAGGTGGATGACGTTGCCGGCAAAGTGGTGGACATCCGCTGGCGCTCCACGCTGGTGGAGACGCGCAACTGGGAAACCGTGGTGTTTCCCAATTCGCAACTGATGAAGAACAAATTCGTCGTGCTGGGACGGCGCACCGACCAGCCGGTGCAGTGGCGGCGCTGGGTGTGGTTCAACGTCGGGCTGGACACGCCGCCGCCCAAGGTGATCAGCGTGGTGGAAGCGGCCCTCCAGCAAACGAATATCCTTAATGTGGCCAAGTCGCCATTGCCGAATTGCGTGCTGATGGACATCAACGACAAGGGCTACGGCCGCTATGCCCTGCGTTACTGGCTGACCGATCTGATGCCGGACGACCCCACCGACAGCGCAATCCGCTGGCACATCATGGCCGCCCTGCAGCGGGCGGGATTGAAGTTGGCGCTGGAAGAGCACAGCATCCATCTGACCAAGGAAAACGAAAAATACGAAGAGGCGCAGCATCAACGCAAAATCCGGTTGCGCCTGAAGACGCTGCGTCGGGTAGAGCTGTTCTCGAGCATGACCGAAGATGAATTGGAGGCGTTGGCAGAGCGCCTGCATTTCACGCCATTTGCGCGTGGCAACCCGATTACCCGCCAGGGTGATCTGCAATCGCACGGCCTGTACATCCTCATCCGGGGCGAGGCGGAAGTCTTCCTTACTTCAAGCAGCGGCGAGCAGCGCACGGTCAATGTGTTGCACAAGGGAGATTTTTTCGGCGAAATGGCGCTGTTGACCGGGGCGCCGCGTCGCGCCTCGGTGATCGCCCGCACTGATGTCGAATGTTACCGTCTGGACAAGGAGGCTTTCGAGGAGGTGTTGCAGGCGCGCCCCGCCATCGCGGAGGAGTTGTCGCACATCCTCGCCGTGCGTACGGCGCAACTGGATAGCGCGATGCAGGATATCGATGCCAGCGCCAACCGCCGCGACATTGCGAAAAGTCGCAGCGAGATATTGGAGACCATCCGCCGTTTCTTCTCGCTCAAGTAGGAGACCGTCCAATGGAATTGCGTTCCAGCCTATCCCGTCTGGTTGCGCCCGGCATGTTGTATCATGCCGGCCTGTGATTGACCCTTTGAAATATTGAGACAGCAACCATGAAACTTACTTTTCTGGATTTTGAACAGCAGGTCGCCGAACTCGAGAACAAGATCGAGCAACTGCGTTATGTGCAGGACGATTCCGCACTGGACATCTCGGACGAGATCAGCCGCCTGCAAAAGAAGAGCCAGTCCCTGACCAAGGACATCTATGCCAAACTGACCTCCTGGCAGATCTCGCAAGTGTCGCGCCACCCGCAGCGCCCCTACACCCTGGATTACATCGAGCATCTGTTCACCGATTTCGAGGAGCTGCACGGCGACCGCGCCTATGCGGATGACGCGGCGATTGTGGGGGGGCTGGCACGCTTCAACGGACAGAGCGTGATGGTGATCGGCCATCAAAAAGGGCGCGACACCAAGGAGCGCCAGTACCGCAATTTTGGCATGCCGCGTCCGGAAGGCTACCGCAAGGCGTTGCGCCTGATGCGGCTGGCCGAGAAATTCGGCATCCCGATCATGACTTTCATCGACACGCCGGGCGCCTATCCCGGTGTCGGCGCGGAAGAACGCGGCCAGTCGGAAGCGATTGGCAAGAATCTGTATGTGATGGCCGAGCTGCGCGTTCCCATGATTTGCACCATCATCGGCGAGGGCGGATCCGGCGGTGCGCTGGCGATCGCGATCGGTGATGCCTTGCTCATGCTGCAATACGCCACTTACGCGGTGATCTCGCCCGAAGGTTGCGCTTCCATCCTGTGGAAGAGCGCCAGCAAAGCGGAGGAGGCGGCGGAGACGCTGGCCATCACCGCCACGCGCCTGAAGGCGCTCGGTTTGATCGACAAGATCGTGACTGAACCGCTGGGCGGGGCGCACCGCGATTACGCGGCAACCATGCAGAACGTCAAGAAAGCCCTGGCCGAAGCATTGAAGCAGGCGCAGGCGAAATCCCAGAGCGAGCTGCTGCAGACACGCTTCAATCGCATCATGGCCTATGGCAAGTTCAAGGAAATCGAACTCCAGTAAGTCCAGACGGTCAGATTCCCGCGGTTTTGCGCGCGTGGCCGACCATCCTGTGTTTTTCGAATCCCTGAAGCAGCGGACAGCGGCGCGCCTTGCGCCACTGTTGCCGCCGCAGGCCCGGGTGCTGCTGGGTTTGAGCGGTGGCGTGGATTCGGTCGTGCTGTTGCACCTGCTGCACTCCCTTGCGCCCCACCTGAATTTCCGCTTTTCCGTATTGCATGTGCATCACGGCATCAGTCCGCACGCCGATGCATGGGCACAGTTTTGCACGGAATTATGCCGGGAATACCGTATTCCACTGCACCTCGAACAGGTTGATATTACCGCTTTGCGCGCGGTGCATGGGGTCGAGGCGGCGGCGCGCAAACTGCGCCACGCCGCGTTGGCGCGGCAGGATTGCGATGTCATTGCGCTGGCGCATCATGCCGACGACCAGGCGGAGACCCTGGTGTTGCAGTTGTTGCGCGGCGCGGGCGTGCGCGGCGCGGCAGCGATGCCGTTCGCGCGAGCGCAGGAAGGACGGGTCTGGCTGCGCCCGCTGCTGGACTGCAGCCGCGCAGAGTTGCTCGAATATGCGCGTGCGCAGGGACTGCACTGGATCGAGGATGAAAGCAACGCGGATGAACGCTATCCGCGCAACTTTTTGCGCCATCGTCTGCTGCCGCTGCTGGAACAGCGTTTTCCCGCCTGGCGCCGGACCTTGGGCCGCAGTGCACAGCATTTCGCCGAAGCGAGCGAACTGCTGGACGAAATCGCGCGCGCGGATGCGCCGGCATCGGGCCGGCTGGATGTGGCGACTTTGCAGACATTGACGTCGCCGCGCGCCAAAAACCTGTTGCGCCATTTTCTGCACGAGCAGGGTGCGCCGATGCCGCAAGCGACCCAATTGGACGATCTGTTGCACCAGCTGTGCAACGCGCGCGAGGGTGCCGCAGTGTGCGTGAATTTCGGCGATTGGCAGGTGCGCCGCTATCGTGGGGATGTCTATGCCGGCCCCGCATTGCCGGCCTGTGACCCGGCACTGCAAAGGGTGTGGCAGGGCGAGTCCAGCCTGTACTGGCCACCGCAAGGCCGGGATGTCACCTTTACCCCGAGCGTCGGGCAGGGCATCAGCCGCGCCCGCCTGGAACGGGGCGAGGTCGGCCTGCGCCTGCGCAGAGGCGGGGAGACCTTGCGGCCTCAGCCGCGGGCGGCGCGGCGCAGTCTGAAAAATCTGTTGCAGGAACATCGGGTACCGCCGTGGCAGCGCGAAAGCCTGCCCCTGCTGTATTGCGGCGAAGCGTTGGTCTGTGTGGTGGGCGTGGCGGTCGCCGCAGAATTCCAGGCGGAACAGGACGAACCGTCTGTAATGGTGGCGTAAGCTGAATGGGCCTATTATGCGAACCGTAGTCGTTGTTCGAAATTCCTTCATCAACCATCAGGGAGAAGAATATGAAAATCTTGAGTGTGTTGTTCAGTGCCGTGTTGTTCAGTCTGTCCCTTTCCGCGCAAGCGGGTCCCCTCATTATCAAATACAGCCACGTGGTGGCCGATTCCACCCCTAAAGGGCAAGCTGCGCTGAAGTTCAAGGAAGTGGCCGAACGACTGTTGCCGGGCAAGGTGGAAGTGCAGGTGTTTCCCAACAGTCAGTTGTTCGGCGATGGCAAGGAAATGGAAGCGCTGTTGCTGGGCGACGTGCAGATTCTGGCGCCTTCGCTCGCCAAGTTTGGCAAGTACACCAAGAAAGTACAGATCTTCGATCTGCCTTTCCTGTTCGACGACATCGATGCGGTCGGTCGCTTCCAGAACAGCGACAAAGGTCGCGAACTGCTGACCTCGATGGCGGACAAGGGCATTATCGGCTTCGGCTATATTCACAACGGCATGAAGCAGTTTTCTGCCAACAAGCCGTTGCGCACGCCGGCAGACGCCAAAGGGTTGAAATTCCGCATCCAGGCTTCCGATGTGCTGGAAGCGCAATTCAAGGCGGTTGATGCCAATCCGCAAAAAATCGCGTTTGCCGAAGTCTATCAAGCGCTGCAGTCCGGCGTGGTGGATGGCGCGGAAAATCCCTGGGCCAACATCTACACCAAGAAATTCCACGAAGTGCAGAAATACATCACCGAGAGTGGTCATGGCGTGCTCGACTACATGGTGATCGCCAACGACCAATGGTGGAACGGCTTGCCGGATGATGTGAAAAAAGGTCTATCCGAGGCCATGACAGAATCGATCGCTTACGGCAACAAGGTCGCGCAGGATGAAGACATGGCTTTCCGGCAGAAGGTGATTGACGACAAGAAAGCCAAGCTCATCAAGCTGACCAAAAAAGAACGCGCGCAATGGCGTGATGCCATGAAGCCGGTGTGGACCAAGTTTGAAGCCGATATCGGCAAAGATCTGATCGACGCGGCGGTGGCAGCCAATGACAAACCCGCGAAGCACAAGAAATCAGAACACAAACATTCGGAAAAGAAGTAAGTCGAGTCTCGGGTGTTGCGCCCCCGATCATGCGCGGGGGCGTTTTCGGGAGGATGGATGAAATATCTGAAATGCTTGGATGAATGGCTGATCGCCATTCTGCTGGCGGCGATGACGTTGCTCACTTTTTCGCAAGTGGTCATGCGCTACGTCTTTAACTCGGGCTTTACCTGGGCGGTCGAGCTGACCACCATCCTGTTTGCGTTCATGATCTTCGTCGGCATTTCCTACGGGGTGCGGGTCGGGGCGCATATCGGAGTGGATGCACTGGTCAAGCTGTTCCCGCCCGGCATCCGCCGTGTCGTCTCCTCTGTCGCCGTATTGTTGTGCCTCCTCTATGCCGGGATGGTGATTTACGGTTCGATGGAATATGTGCTGAAAATGAAGAAAGTGGGTATCGAGCTCGAGGATATGGCAATCCCGATGTGGGTCGTGCGCGCGATCCTGCCGATTGGCTTTGCCTTGCTGGTGCTGCGTTTTTTGCCGATTTTGTACAACCTGGTGACCGGAAAATCGGATCGGCTACATCTGGCGGATGAAGTGGAAGAGGCGCTCAAACTGAAGGCGATGGAGAGCAAACAATGAATACGCTGTTCCTGTTCTCTTGTCTGTTTTTCTTCATGGCGATCGGCATGCCGGTCGCCATTTGTTTGGGCTTGTCCAGTTTGCTGACTATCGCTTTTTTTGCCCAGGATTCGCTGGCCTCGCTATCGATCAAGCTGTACGAGACCAGCGAGCATTACACCTTGCTGGCGATCCCGTTCTTTATTCTGGCCGGCGCGCTGATGTCCACCGGCGGCGTGGCGCGGCGCATGGTCGATTTTGCCATTGCGGCGGTCGGCCATCTGCGCGGCGGCCTGGCCATCGCGTCCATTCTCGCCTGTATGTTATTTGCGGCAGTATCCGGTTCCAGCCCTGCGACCGTGGTGGCCGTCGGTTCCATCGTCATTGCCGGCATGGTGCGCAGCGGTTACCCGCAACCCTTCGCCGCCGGCGTGATTTGCAATTCCGGTACGCTGGGTATTCTGATCCCGCCCTCCATCGTAATGGTGGTGTATGCCGCCGTGACCGAGGTGTCGGTCGGGCGCATGTTCATGGCGGGAGTCATTCCCGGGCTGTTGTTGGGACTGATGCTGATGGTCGCGGTGCATTGGCGAGTACGCAAGTTGAACATCGAGCCTACCTCGCGCGCGCCCATCGGCGAGGTGTTGCGCAAGTTTCGCGAATCGATGTGGGGGCTGGCGCTGCTCGTCATCATCATGGGCGGCATCTACGGCGGCGTATTTACCCCCACCGAAGCCGCAGCCGTGTCGGCTGTTTATGCGCTATTCGTAGCCATGTTCATCTACCGCGATCTGAAGTTCAAGGAGCTGCCAAAGGTGTTCGTGGATGCCAGCCGCACCACGGTGATGCTGATGTTCATTGTCGCCAATGCCATGCTGTTCGCCCACGTGCTCACCACCGAACGCATCCCGCAGACCATCGCCGAGCATATTGTGGCCTTTGGCATGGCGCCGTGGATGTTCCTGCTGGTAGTCAATATCATCCTGCTGGTGGCGGGCAACTTCATGGAGCCGACCGGCATCATACTGATCCTGGCGCCGATCTTCTTTCCCATCGCCACTCAATTGGGCATCGACCCCATCCACCTCGGCATCATCATGGTGGTGAACATGGAGATCGGCATGGTCACGCCGCCGGTGGGGCTGAACCTGTTCGTCACCAGTGGCATCACCCACATGAGCATCATGGAAGTCACCCACGCCGCCTTGCCCTGGCTGCTGGTGTTGCTCGCCTTTCTGGGCTTGGTGACCTACATCCCCGAGATCAGCCTGTTCCTGCCGGATCTGTTGTTCAATTGATGTGTCGTCAATAGAAAACAGGCGCGCCCTCGGGCAACGTCGGCCGGGGTGACGGGTTGGGTATTTCTTCTCCTGCCCGTACAATGCGCAGTTGACCATGAACACCATCACCTTCCCCGACAGCCCCTACAAACTGTATCTGCCGTTCGACCCTGCAGGCGATCAGCCCACGGCCATCGCGCAGCTGGTGGAGGGCATCGAGGACGGCCTCGCCTATCAGACCCTGCTGGGCGTGACCGGCTCCGGCAAGACCTTCACCATCGCCAACGTGATCGCGCGCACCGGGCGGCCGGCCATCGTGATGGCGCCGAACAAGACGCTGGCGGCACAGTTGTATTCCGAGTTGCGCGATTTCTTTCCCGACAACGCCGTCGAGTATTTCGTTTCCTATTACGACTACTACCAGCCCGAGGCCTATGTGCCGTCGCGCGACGTGTACATCGAGAAGGATTCCAGCATCAACGAGCAGATCGAACAGATGCGATTGTCGGCCACCAAGTCCATGCTGGAACGGCAGGACTGCATCATCGTCGCCACGGTGTCGGCCATCTACGGTATCGGCGACCCGGTGGATTACCACGGCATGATCCTGCACCTGCGCGAGCACGAGAAGATGGCGCAGCGCGACATCATTCAGCGCCTGGTGGCGATGCAGTACGAGCGCAACGATGTGGAATTCAGCCGCGGCCATTTCCGGGTGCGCGGCGATGTGATCGACATTTTCCCGGCGGAAAGCAGCGAGAACGCGTTGCGCGTGACGTTGTTCGACGACGAGGTGGAAGCGCTGGCGCTGTTCGATCCGCTCACCGGCCACATCCAGACGCGCGTGCCGCGCTACACCGTGTATCCCTCCAGCCACTACGTGACGCCGCGCGAGACGACGCTGGCCGCCATCGAGACCATCAAGGTGGAACTGGCCGAGCGCATCGCGTTCTTTCAGAAGGAGAACAAGCTGGTGGAGGCGCAGCGCATCGAACAGCGCACGCGCCACGATCTGGAAATGCTGGCCGAGATCGGCTTCACCAAGGGCATCGAGAACTATTCGCGCCACCTTTCCGGGCGCGCCGCGGGTGAAGCACCGCCGACGCTGATGGACTATCTGCCGCCCAACGCGCTGATGGTTATCGACGAGAGCCACGTCACCATCCCGCAGATCGGCGGCATGTACAAGGGTGACCGCGCGAGAAAAGAAAATCTGGTCAATTACGGTTTCCGCCTGCCGTCCGCGCTGGACAATCGTCCGCTGCGTTTTGACGAGTTCGAACAGATCATGCGCCAGACCCTCTTCGTCTCCGCCACGCCATCCACTTACGAGGCCGAGCATCAAGGACAAGTCGTGGAGCAGGTGGTGCGCCCGACCGGCTTGATCGACCCGATGATCGAGGTGCGTCCGGCCACCCATCAGGTGGACGACCTGATGTCGGAAGTGACTTTGCGCACCAACGCGGGGGAACGCGTGCTGGTCACCACGCTGACCAAGCGCATGGCGGAAGACCTCACCGAATATTTTTCCGAGCACGGCATCAAGGTGCGCTACCTGCACTCGGACATCGAAACCGTGGAGCGCGTGGAAATCATCCGCGATTTGCGCCTGGGCATGTTCGACGTGCTGGTCGGCATCAACCTGCTGCGCGAGGGACTGGACATACCCGAGGTGTCATTGGTCGCCATTCTGGATGCGGACAAGGAAGGCTTCCTGCGTTCCGAGCGTTCGCTGATTCAGACCATTGGCCGCGCCGCACGCCACCTGCACGGCACCGCGATTCTGTATGCCGACCGCATCACCGATTCGATGAAGAAGGCGATCGGCGAGACCGACCGCCGCCGCGCAAAACAGATTGCCTATAACGAGGCGAACGGCATCACGCCGCAGTCCGTGGTCAAGCGCATCAAGGACATCATCGATACCGAATACGACATGGATGCCGAGCGCAAGTCGTTGCAGGCGGCGCAGACCCAGGCCAAATATCTGGCGATGAGCGAAAAGGAAGTCTCGAAAGAGATCGCGCGACTGGAAAAAGAAATGCTGCAGGCGGCGAAAAACCTGGAGTTCGAGAAAGCCGCGCAACTGCGCGACCAGTTGAAAAGACTGCGCGAGAGCGTTTTCCTGTCACCCTGCGGCTGAAAATACTCACGTCCATGCTCCCGAGACGCTAAAAAACATGAAATTTACCCACACTCTTTCACGATGGCCCTATTTTTTAGCACTTGACCAGAGCGTATTCCACTGCGCTACCCAACAACAAACATGGTCGAATTTGGGCACTGTAATAACGCTGGGTTTCTGCGCCGCAGGGAAGCGTGCGCTATAGGCATCGGCAACAGAACGACTGACAACCTCATCGTGTTCACCGACGAAATGGCGTTGTGATATCTCTGCCAACGATTGCCATTCGTCTGCGGGATTCAAAGAGCCTTGAAGTGCTGGAACTTGATGGTTTCGAGTCCATTCACGATGATCCAAATTCCCTGCCACGGTCACCAGCTCGATAACATCGTTGCGCCGAGCTGCCACCAATGCGGCAACTGCCCCACCTCCCGAATAACCGACCAATACGAGCTTGTTGGCACCTACGCGTTGTTTCAGAAAACTGACAGCCTGACTGCTGGACTCTATGACCGAAGGTGCGAAACGCCCACCCGTCCAATAAGTTGCAGAACAATTTTTTGTATCGTTTGATTCGACGTACTGACAAGGTCTCGCCAAATAAGCGGCAACCCCTTGTGGCTGACGCAAGGCCAATTGCAATCCGATCGGATTGAGGGGAGTCGGATCATCGGATGCTTGAGAGCGACTTAACCATGCCAGCCCATCGCCTTCGATGTACACGGTTAAAGTATCGGTCGGCACGGCGTTTTGAGGGACGTAGGCAGACAGCACAAACGCATCCGTGGGAATACGTATTTTTTGCCAACCAGACTGAGCGGCAAGCGCAGCCGCATGTTGCCAGCGGACTTTGGGTGATATATCTGTGCAAGCTGATAGCAACAACAGAACCAGCAGTGTAAGGAATCTCAATCTCAACTCCGCGCAGATGCGGCGATACCGAGTGCCTCCAGTAACGGCCCCAGATGCTTCTCGTAACAACGCCAGCGTTCCACTGACGAGCTGTAAATCGGCTGGCGCACCTGCGTCACGCTGGCGGTGCGGATCGAGCGTTTGTGCTTGTGGAAATCGAGACAGGCATCGTTCCATTCCAATCCGCAATACTCGATCATGCGGCGCGCTTGTGCTTCCTGGTTGGCCACGATTTCTTCGTATTGCACATCGAGGAATGACCCGGCGGGTAGCACTTTGCGCCAGTGTTCCATCAGCCGCGCATAATCAACGTAGTAGCGCCCCAGTTCCGCCAGATCATAGGTCTGCTCCTGCTTGCGGTTGAACAGCCGGGTGAAACAGGACAGGCAGGTGTCCACCGGATTGCGGTTGACGTGGATGATCTTCGCGTTGGGCAGCATCAGGTGGATCAGCCCGACCGCGAAGAAGTTCGCCGGCATCTTGTCGGTGATATGTCTCGCCGCTGGTGCGCGCTGGCGCAGGCTGGCGACATAATCAGCCCCCCATGCGGCAAGTTGGGTGCGCTCGATGCTGCGGATGTTGTCGGGATAGCCTGCGCCATTCAACGGACGCTGTGCGATGGCAAGCAGGTCGGGCAACTCGCCCGCACCATGCACCTCGGGGTGGCTGGCGATGATCTGTTCGGTCAGCGTTGTGCCCGAGCGCGGCATACCCAGCACAAAGATCGGCACGGTAGAAGGATCGCCCGCACCACGCAGACGTTCCAGTGTTTGCTGGTTGAATACCCGCATGGTGGCATCGAAGTGCCGCGCCACCTCGTCGGCATCATAGCGGTAGGTGGCACGCTTCAGGCGACAACCTTCGAGGAAATGCGGGAAGGCCTTGTCGTATTGCTTGCTGTCGTCGTAGCACTTGCCCAGCGCGAAATGCAGCGATATTGCCTTCTTGGGCGGCAACGGTTTATCCGATTCACGTGCCAGCCTCTCCAGCACCTCCAGTGCCGCCAGATTCTCGTCGCCAGCCTTCACTTTCTTCACCTGCGCCAGATGAAAACGGGCGGGCAGATTATCTGCCTTGAGTGCCAGTGCTTGACGGAACAGTGCTTCAGCTTGCTCCATATCGCCGCCCTCCATCTCCAGATGACCGAGACCGAGCAGCGCCGTATTGTTCTCGGCATCAATCTCCAGCGCGCGCTGAAACATTTTTTTTGCTTCGTCGCTGCGCGCCAGCTCGGTATAAATGCCCGCCAGCTCGCTGCACATCTCGGCCTTTTCTGGTGCCAGATCAACTGCGCGTTGGGCGCAGCGTTCCGCTTCCTCCAGGTTTTCTTTTTCATGGAACACCTGCGCCAGTCCAACGAACGCTTCCGCGTAGTTTGGCCTAAGCTGGAGCGCGCGTTGCAACAGCGGCAATGCCGCATCGTGCTGTTCCAGCGCGTTACGCGCCATGCCCAAATTGCACAAGGCCTCGGCGTAATTCGGATTGATTTGCAACGCCTGCTCCAGCGGCGCAATCGCCTCGTCCGCGAACTCTTCCTCAGTCAGCACCGCGCCGAGATTACTCAACGATTCCAGATAATCTGGATGAGCGGCAATCGCCTTGCGATACCAATCGAGTGCGGCCGATTTATCCTTGCGAGCGCGGCAGATGCTGCCCATATTGTTCAGCGCGGGCGCGAAATTCGCATCCAGTGCCAGCGCGCGGCACTGGCATGCTGCGGCGCGCTCGTAATCCTTCTTGTCGAAATAAGCGATGCCCAGATTGCTGTGCGCCGCAGGCAACGACGCATCCAGTACGACGGCGCGTTCGCCGTGCGCCACCGCCTCATTGAGCTTGCCCAGTTGTCGATACATCTCGCCCGCATTGGCATGAAACAAGGCCACATCGCCATTGCTTGAGATTGCCTGTTCAATCAATTCCAGAGCCAATTCTGGCTTGCCCGCCTGGTGCGCGATGATGCCCAGCAGGTGCAGGGCGTAAGCGTGTTGCGGCTGCACCTGCAATATCTGGCGCAGCAACAGTTCGGCCTGTGGCAAATTGCCTTGTGATTGAGATTGCGTTGCCAGCAGCATCGCCTGTTCGATAGACAGTTGCGGGGGCCGAGGTGTCTCCACGATGGGTATCGTCAGCAGATCTAAAGGGGATTTATTCATCTTCATCTCAAAGGTTTCGATAAGGCTGCACAATCCGCAGCAGCGGTTGCAACTGTTTTTCAAAGTGCTGCCAGCGCGCCACCGAAGTTTTATAAATGGGTTTGCGCACCTGCGCCACACTGGCAGTTTTTACATGCCGCTTGTTCTGGTGGAAAGCGAGGCAGTTGTCGTCCCACGGCAAATCCACGTAATCGAGGATGCGCCGCGCCTGGCCTTCGGTGTCAGCTACCATATCTTCGTAACGCAAGTCGAGAATGCTGCCCTGTGGCAGCACCGCACGCCAGTGCTGCATCAACGTGATGTAGCGTGCGTAGTAACGTCCCAGCGTGCCGAGGTCATAAGTGAACTCCATGGTGTCGTTGAACAGGCGCGCATAGTTCGAGAAACACGAATCCATCGGGTCGCGCATCGCGTGGATGATCTTCGCGTTGGGCAGCGCCAGACGGATCATGCCGATGTAGAAGAAATTGGCCGGCATCTTGTCGGTGATGCGCAGCGCATCGGGGGCCAGTTTCCATAGCCGTTCCGCATAGGTCTTACCCAGTTGCGCGAAATCCTCCGCCGCCAGGCCGGGCACGAAGTCGGGGAATCGTTCTCCCGAGCCGCCGGGTAAGTCCATGATGGCTTCGTTCAGATACGTCAACTCGCCTGCGCCATACACCGCCGGATGGCTGGATAAAATCTGCTCCAGCAGCGTGGTGCCGGAGCGCGGCATGCCAACGATAAAGATCGGCGCTTTACTCTCCTCGCCCGCAAGCGGGAGAGGGGCTGGGGGAGAGGGCATGCGTGCCTCAAAAAACGCGCGGTCGAACACCGTCATCACCCGTTCCAGCATCTCGTCGGCACGCGCCTCGTCGCAAGGCAAGATCTCGTGCTGCAGGCGGTTGCCGGCTTCGTAGGCGGCGAACGCATCGTCATAGCGCCCGACATCCTCGCGCGCCTTGCCCAGCGCGAACCAGTAGCGGATGCGCGCCGCCACGGGCATGGCAGCGGCGTTATCGAGAATCCGTTCCAGATAAATCAGGTGCGGATCGTCTGCGCGATAAGTCTTGAGTGTGGATAGATTGAAATGCGCCTCGGAAAAATCCGGATTCGCCTCGATCGCCGCATCGAAACAATGGCTGGCCTCGTCCAGTTTGCCCTGCTCACTGTAGATCGCCCCCAGATTGTTCTGCGCCTCGTGGTGGGCAGGATTCAGGATCACCGCCTTGGCATAGGCTAATTCCGCTGCGCGCTTGTCGCCCTGTTTTTCCAGTGCCGCGCCCAGGTTATTCCAAGCGAGCCCATGCTGCGGATTGAGCGCCAACGCGCGCTGGTAGGAACGGATGGCACTGTCCCATTCGCATTTATCGGTGAGCGCGAGGCCGAGATTGTAATGCGCATCCACATCGTTGGGGGCAAGTGCGCAGGCACGCTGACCTGCTGCGACCGCCTCCTCCAGTCGCCCCAGTCGGCGGCACATCTCGCCGAGGTTGCGGTGATACAGCGCAGGATTAAACGAAGATCCGCAAAGCGGCGGTTGCCCCCTCTCCCCCCGGGGGAGGGTTGGGGTGGGGGAGAGCGCAATCGCTTTTTGTATCAGCTTGATCGCCAGTTCCAGCTTGCCCACCTCGTAAGCGATCAACCCCAACGTGTGCCAAGCGGGATGATAATTCGGCGCGGTAGCCAATAGCTGTTTCAGGAGGGTTTCCGCTGCGCCGAGACGGCCTGCGGCCTTATGCTGTTCCGCCAACTGCAAGGCGTTGGCAGGAGGGATGGGTTGTGCGGTGGATACCAAGCGATGGCCTCTTTGAGAAATCTCGAAATTCGAGCGGAAATTCTATCAGCAATCCGCCGTCAGCAGGCTTCAACTGCCGTGCTTCATGGCACGAACGCGATGGGTATGCCCATCGCTTGACACACACCCCCCTCGCGCAATTAAAATTGCGCCTGCGTTAAAAAAACACACTGCAACACACTGCAAATTCAAGAAAATTTAAGGCTGGCCACATCGGCGCAACCAGCCGAAAGTAAATATAAATCACTTTAAAAAATCTTTAAAAGGGAACCATCAATGAACCATACCCACCGCGTCATCTGGAGTGAATCACGTCAGGCCTTCATCGTCACCGACGAAAAAGCCAAAACCCAAGGCAAACCGTGTTCCACTGTAAAGGCGGTGGCTTCAGCCGTGGTGGTTGCGCTGGCCGCGATGGCGGCGGAACCGGCGCTGGCGGCGACCAGTTGTCTTAATGCCGGCACGAACATTACAATTTCGGGGTCAGAAACCTCAACCTGCAATCTCGTGACCGGCGACGCGCTCACCGTCACCAACACCGGCTCGATCAACGCAATCCCTCAGGCGGTAACGGTGTTCGGCGCTGCCGCCACCAGCATCACCAACAGCGGCATGATCTCCAGCGGCAACCATGGCATCTTATTCGGCGGCAGCAGCATCGGCAGCCTCACCAACAACGCGGGCGGCACGATTTCGGGGAGCATCGCTGGCATCTTACTCACCAGCAGTAGCATCACTGGCAGCCTCACCAACAGTGGCACGATTTTGGGGAGCACCGATGGCATCGTACTCGCCAGCAGTAGCAGCCTCGGCAGCCTCACCAACAGCGGTACGATTTCGGCGGTGTTCAACAATGGCATCTTACTCGTCGGCAATAGCAGCATCACCGGCACCCTCACCAACAGTGGCACGATTTCGGGGGGGGGCTTTGGCTTTGGCATCCTACTCAACAGCAGCAGCAGCGTTGGCAGCATCATCAACAGCGGCGCGATTTCTGGCAGGACTGGCATCCGTGTCATCAACAACGGCAGTATCACTGGCAGCCTCACCAACAGCGGCACGATTTCGGGGGTCAACACTGGCATCTCCTTCAGTACTGCCAGCAGCATCGGCAGCCTCACCAACAACGGCACGATTTCGGGGGGATTCAGCGGCATCTTTCTCAACAGCACCAGCAGCATCGGCAGCCTCACCAACAACGGCACGATTTCGGGGGGATTCAGCGGCATCTTTCTCAGCAGCGGCAGCAGCATCGGCAGCCTCACCAACAGCGGCACCATCTCTGGTGGAAAGAATGCAATCAACGTGGTGAGTGGGACTATCGGCAGCATTGACATCGGCGGTGCCGATACAGCGCACTTTGTCGGCGCAGTCCTTGCCTCGGCGACCCCCATGACCATTTTGTCGGGGGCTACCTACACCCTGCAAACTGCCGACGCTTTCACTGTCGCCAGCTTCACCAACAACGGCACGGCTCTTTTCGCCACGGGGGCGAACAGCTTCAATCTGGCCAACGTAACGGGAACAACCTTCACCAACAACGGCGTGCTGACAGTGGCGGCGGGCGGCACGGGTACGCTCACGGGCAGCTACACCCAGACGGCGACTGGCACCTTGCGCACTGACGTAACCAACGACACCACCTACGGCAAACTGGTGGTAACGGGTACTGCCACCTTACCTGCCAACGCCAAGATTGATGTCAACGTCGCCGACCCCAACTTCGCCTTCACTACCGCCAGCATGGCCGGCATCTTGAGTGCCACCACCCTGACTTGGGACGGCACTTCCGTCGTCACCGACAACTCCGCCCTGTTCAACTTCAGTGCGGTTAAAAACGGCACTGCGATTGACTTGGTCCTTGCCAGTGCAGGGGGTGGCGCAGGCGGTGGCGGTGGTGCAGGGGGTGGTGCAGGCGGTGGTGCAGGCACAATCCTCTCTGCGGTCAATAACGCGGGCAACACGCCCGCCATTGGTGTGGCAGGTGTGCTCGACAACCTGGCGGCTGCCTTCGTAGGCGGCGGCACGGGTAACGCCGACATGGATACCATCATCGGTAATCTCGGCGCACTCACCACCAACCAACAACTCTCTGACGCATCCAGCCAAACCCTGCCCCTGATGACGGGAGGCTTGACTCAAGCCGCGACCTACCTCCTGCACGACGTGAATCGTGTGGTGCAAGCACAGTCTGGAGGCAACCTGGGACTCTCGGCGGGCGACGGCTACGTAAGCGACGGCAAATTCTGGTTCAAACCCTTGGGGTCTTGGTCCAACCAGAACAATAACAACGCTGCCTTCGGCTACAAAGCCAACACTTACGGCCTCGTGCTCGGTGCGGATGGCGACCTTTCTTCGACCAATCGCCTCGGAGCAGCTTTTGCCTATGCCCGTAGCAATGTCGACAGCAACTCAAATGTTCAACAAGCGGACGTAGACAGCTACCAATTCATTCTCTATGGTTCAAAAAACCTCATAGCTGACAGCGAATTCAACTGGCAGGCGGATTACGGAAACAACCGAAACAAAGGCAGCCGTTACATCGCCTTCGCCAACCGTAGCGCGTTCGCCCACTACACCAGCAACAGCTTCCACCTTGGCGCGGGGGTTGGGCGCACATATGCGATGAACGAACAAACCAGCCTGACCCCTTCGTTCCGTGCGGACTACACCACCCTTCACGACAAGGGCTACAGTGAAACGGGCGCAGGCGCACTGAATCTCATCGTCAACGGCAAAACCACTGACGAATTCATCCTCGCGGTGGATGGCAAAGTCGCACACAACGTAAATGAACGCGCCAAGCTCACCGCCAACCTGGGGTTGGGTTACGATGCCAATGCCAAGCAAAACAGCCTCACCGCGTCCTTTGCGGGGGGCGGAGCCGCCTTTACCACCAACGGTGTCAACCCCTCATCCACCTTGGTGCGTGGCGGACTGGGTTACGTCGTCAACACCGCCAGCGGCATGGAGCTCACCGCCCGCTACGATGTGGAAGCGCGCAGTCATTACACGGGACAAACCGCGAGCGTGAAAGCACGTTGGTCGTTTTAGAAAATTAGAGAGTTGGCTTCAAGGATAGAGCCCAGCCAAGCTGGGCTTTATTACATGGGGGATCGCGTGAAAACAATGACAACGCAGCTTGTTTGGCAGGAGGGGCAGGTATCAATTCAAGAGCGTGCTGCGCTACTTGGTCAGCAACCCGTTACGCTGTGGCTCACGGGGCTTAGCGGTGCTGGAAAATCAACCCTGGCTTTTGCCTTGGAAAGGCGTTTGATCGGGGCGGGACGGGCGTGTTATGTGTTGGATGGGGACAATGTACGGCATGGCTTGAACCGTGATTTGAGTTTCGCGGCCGAGCATCGCACGGAAAATATCCGTCGCGTTGCGGAGGTGGCAAAGTTGATGAACGAAGCCTGACTCATTGTAATCACCGCCTTTATTTCTCCACGTCGTTCAGATCGGGCAATGGCTCAAAAAATTATTGGCACAGATAAGTTTTTTGAGGTTTATGTGGCAACCCCGATCACGGTATGTGAGTCACGCGATGTGAAATGGATGTACCAGAAGGCACGCGCTGGGGAGATTACTAACTTCACTGGAGTCAGTGCGCCTTACGAGTCACCCGATAATCCGATCGCACGCATTGATACGAGCAAAGTTTCTGTTGAGGATGCGCTGCTGCAACTTTGCGCAATGCTCAATTTGGGATGGGTTGAACCAAAATAAAACGATAGTCATGGGAGTGGCTGAGTGGCGGATGTTTCATCAGTCTCGGTAGGGTGTGGCGATGTCGATTCGTCTGTCGCGCAGAGCCTGTCATAAATTTTGTGTTTGAGGCATAACATGCAACCTGAAAGGAACATGTATGCCAGGCAAAACGAGCAAGAAGCAAGCTGCGGTTCTGCCGCCCATTCCGAAGGAACGCATTGACCAGATGGTCAGCGGACCGATGACCGCCGAGGCGGTGAATGCCGCTTCCACGGCGTTTAAAAAGGCGCTGATCGAGCGAGCACTGGGTGCCGAACTCGGCTATCACCTGGGTTATGCGCATGGATCCGAGCCGGAAGGCGCCGACAATCAGCGCAACGGCGTCAGTGGCAAAACGGTACTGACGGAAGATGGCCCGTTGCGGATCGACGTTCCGCGCGACCGGCAGGGCCGCTTCGAACCCCTCCTCATTCCCAGGCACGAACGGCGCTTCACCGGGTGAGAGGTTGCGGATTTACTTGGACAATAACAATTGCAACCACATGAAAAACAGAGAAAAAATTAGTGTAATTTTTATCTGCATGGGCAATATCTGCAGATCACCCACGGCGGAAGCGGTATTTCGGCACTGCGTCCAGGAGGCTGGGCTCCAGGACAGAATCGACATCGATTCCGCTGGAACGCATGACTATCACGTCGGCGAGGCACCTGATGCGCGTGCGCAGCGGGCTGCGAAGCAGCGCGGTTATGACATGAGCCAATTGCGGGGGCGTCAAGTCGAAGCAAAGGATTTCTTGCATTTCGATTATGTACTGGCGATGGACAACGCCAACCTTTCCCGCCTGCAGCACGTGCGCCCGCACGCAGCGCAAAGCCACCTCGGGCTGTTTCTGGCATTCGCCGAGCGGCACGATGAACGCGAAGTGCCGGATCCTTATTTTGGCGGCGCGGTGGGTTTTGAACGGGTGCTCGACATGGTCGAGGATGCGGCGGTGGGTCTGCTCAAACATTTGCGCACGCAGCATCGGCTCTGATGCTCCCTCGCAGATAAGCCCGGATCATCTATTGCGTGCGAACCGGAGCGCTTCGACGACATACAGAATTCCAGCAATCATTCGGTTCTGCATATTCCATTTACTGCGTCTTCATGTAATCATGCCAAGCGTAACCAAGGGAGGTTGTGTGGCGCACCATATCAGTTCGCAGGACATCAGGCCGGATGTGATGGATACGCAGGAAGACAAGCTGCACAAGAGTCTGCTCATCTTCGCCGCGGCTTTCATGACGTTTGCCGTCATGCTGTGGCTGGCAATCTACTGGGCGATGGGGGTCAACTTCTCCAGCAATGTGCCGCTCTGTTATCAGGTGATATCAGTGGGTTCGCTGGTGTACTACATGAAGACCCGCAATTTCGCCGTCCTGCGCTTTATCCAGCTTGCCCTGTTCCTGTTCGCCCCCTTCATCATGCAGTGGAGCATGGGCAGTTCGGTGACTTCCAGCGGCGTGACGCTGTGGGCCTTGCTGGCTCCGATCGGGGCCCTGGTGGTGTCGGGCTGGCGCGAGTCCATCCCCTGGTTTTTTGCCTACATGGTTTTGACCGTGCTGTCCGGTTTCTTTGACTACGTACTTGGAGCCGGCGGTTCTGGCGGCATCCCGATGAATACCATCGGCCTGTTTTTCGCCCTGAATTTCGCGGCGATGTCTTCGATCCTGTATTTCCTGGTGCGCTACTTTGTGGTCGAGACGGAAAAGATCAAACAACAGCTCGACCAGCAGCATGCGCTGTTGGCGGAAGAGCAGAAACGCTCGGAGCGGGTGTTGTTCAATGTGCTGCCGGCAAACATCGCCGAACGCCTGAAAAGCAGGGAAGGGCTGATTGCGGACGGCTATGCCGATGTCACGGTGATGTTTGCCGATCTGGTCAACTTCACCCAGCTGACCGAGCAGATGTCGCCGGAACAGATGGTTGGCCTGTTGAACAACCTGTTTTCCGAATTCGACGAATTAACCGAAAAACATGGCCTGGAAAAGATCAAGACCATCGGCGACGCCTACATGGTGGTGGGCGGGTTGACGCGCGAGCGCCAGGACTATACGCACGATGTGGTGAACATGGCCCTGGAAATGATGGATTTCGTGGCCAGGCATCCGCTTGCTGCAAAACTCGAACTCGGCGTGCATGTGGGGATCGCCACCGGCCCCGTGGTGGCCGGGGTGATCGGCACCAAACGTTTCATTTACGATTTGTGGGGCGATACAGTGAACATTGCCAGCCGCCTGACGGATGATGCCCGTTCAGGCCACATTCTGGCCGACAAGCTGACCTACAACCGTCTGCGCCATGACTTCCTGTTCGAGCCGCCGAACGTGCTGAACATCAAGGGCAAGGGCGAGATGGTTTCGTATCGCCTGGTCGGCCGGGTGGATGCCTCGGGCAGTTCCGGCAAGAACAATGTCTATCGCCTGCCGCCGCAGGACGGCGCACCCGCCGTCGCCTGAATCAGGTGCCCAGCAGTTGTCGCCACAATCCGGATACGGCACGCGTGTCCAGCAGGCCTTGTTCGATGCGGCAGGGTGACTGGTTGTTCAGGCGCATCCGGTGTTGCAGCCGGCGCAATTCACGATAGAGATCGCGCAGCCTTCCGCTGTTTTCCCGGTCGATCAGCCCCAGTTCCGCTGCGGTCTGCAGCAGCGCCAGGTTGCCGCTGTTTGCCGTCAGTTGGGGATGGCGCGCGGCATGCGCCAGCACCAGGAACTGCACCATGAATTCGATATCGACCATGCCGCCGCTGTCGTGCTTGATGTCGAACAGGTCGCTGTGGTTCGGGTGTCCGTCGTGCATCTTGCGCCGCATCTCCAGCACTTCGCGTTGCAGCTGCGCCGTGTCGCGCGGCAGACACAGGATCTCCCGGCGAATCCGCTCGAAACGTTCCCCGACCGCTTGATCGCCGGCGCAGAAACGGGCGCGGGTCAGCGCCTGGTGCTCCCACACCCAGGCATGCTCGCGCTGGTAGGTCTCGAAGGCCTCGACCGAGCTGACCAGCAGTCCGCTCTCGCCGTTCGGGCGCAGGCGCAGATCGACCTCATACAAGCGCCCGGCCGCAGTATGACTGGAGATCAGCGTATTGATGCGCTGCGCCAGACGCCCGTAGATCTGTCCGGCATCGGGCTGGTCATCGTCGTACAGAAAAACCAGATCAAGGTCGGAGGCGTAGCCCAGTTCCCGCCCGCCGAGCTTGCCGTAGGCGATGATGGCAAAGCGCGGCTGCGCGCGGTGCTTCTGTCGCAAATCGCGCCAGCACAGGCGCAGAACGTGGCGCAAGATCAGGTCGGCGAGGTCGCTCAAGTGGTCGCTCAATTTTTCCAGCGGCAATACTCCCTGCAAATCCATGACCAGCAGATGGAACGTTTGAGCCTGCTGGAACTGGCGCAGCACGTCCATTTCGCGTTCGGTGTCGCCGCTGTGCGCTTCCAGTTGCGCGCCGAGTTGCGCATCGAGTTGCGGCCAGTCGGGCGCGATGTACAGTTCGCGCGTGTCGAGCAGTTCGTCCAGCAGCATGGGATGCTGCGCCAGGTAGTCGCCGGCCCAGGCGCTGGCCGCCAGGATATGAATCAGCCCGGGCAGGGCCTGCGGATATTCGGCGAGAAAGGCGAGATAGGAAGCGCGGCGCGCAATGGTTTCCAGCAGCGTCAGTGCACGGCGCAGGGCGTTGTCGCAATTTTGCGCTTCCGCGCATAAGCGAATGAAGCGGGGAACCAGACTGTCCATGCGCTGGCGGCTGTTTTCGGGCAACTGTTGATAGCGGTTGCTGCCGCGAAACTGAACCAGCAGCCCGGCCAGCGCGGGCGCCTCGGCATAGCCCAGTTCGGCCAAAGCCGCCGTCAGCGTTTCGCAGTCGCCGCCTTCCTGCCACAGGGATTCGTTGCCGGTCTCCTGCTTGCTGCCAAACACGGTCTCGAATTGTGCGCTGACGAAGGCGCGCAAGGGGTCGAGCACCGCAAGCAGGGCGGCGTAGTCGGCATAGCCCATCGCCTGTGCGACGATTGCCCGCTGTTCGGCGCTTTCCGGCAGCATCTGCGTCTGCTGGTCTTCCAGATATTGCAGGCGATGTTCCAGATTGCGCAGGAAGACGTAGCTGTCGTCCAGACGTTGCACCACGGCGGGCTGCAACTCTCCGGTTTGGGCCAGCAGGCGCAGCACCTCGCGCGTCGGCCGGATACGCAGTTGCGGGTCGCGCCCGCCGCGGATCAACTGGAACACCTGGGCGATGAATTCGATCTCGCGAATGCCGCCGGCGCCCAGTTTGATGTTTTGCTGGCGTTCCCGCCGCACCACTTCGGCGCGAATCTGCGCATGCAGTTTCCGCATTGAATCGAACGCGCCGAAATCGAGATATTTGCGATAAATGAAGGGTTGCACCAACTGCTCCAGCTCGGCGAGACGCGCATTCTGCACCGGCGAAATCACGCGCGCCTTGATCCAGGCATAGCGTTCCCATTCGCGCCCCTGCGCGACCAGATACGCCTCCAGTCCCGCGAAGCTCATGACCAGCGGCCCGCTGTCGCCGTAAGGACGCAGCCGCATGTCGACGCGAAACACATACCCGTCGGCGGTCAGGTCGTTGATCAGGGCGATGATGCGGCGCCCGAGGCGGCCGAAGAATTCGTGATTGGACAGGCTGCGTGCGCCGTCCGACTCGCCTTCCTCGGGATAGACGAAGATCAGATCGATATCGGAGGAGACGTTCAGTTCGCCGCCGCCCAGCTTGCCCATGCCGATGACCAGCATTTGCTGTGCGGTCCCGCTGTCCGCGCCGCGCGGCTGGCCGAATTGGGCGGTCAGGGCGTCCATGCAAAGTCCCTGCGCGCGTTGCACGGCGAGTTCGGCCAGCGCGGTCATCGCCCCGGTCACTTCGGCCAAATCACCCAGACCGCCCAGGTCGCGCAGGATCAGGTGCAGCATCACCCGCTTGCGCAGGGTGCGCAAGGCGCGCGCAAGCTCGGCTTCGTTGCCGGCGGGCAATTCATCCAGCCAGCGCGCGATCAGCGCAGGGGCGACGGTCTGCCGGTAGTCGCTGCGCAAGCGGTCAAGCCACGCCGGTTCGGCGTCGAGCAGGCGCGCGAAATAATGGCTGCACTGCCGGGCGCGGGCGAGCAAGGCATCGAAATCGGTAATTGGCAAGGTGGGGTGCATCGGTTCGGTTAGAATGCACGGGTTCATTTATTGTTGAAGCATTATAGCTTTTCATGTTGCCCTGTTATGTAACCTTGCGCGCGATGTCGGACGCCATCAAACCATGCTGAAAATCATGCTGCGCCATACGGCGATCAGTGTCTGGTATGCGGCGCGCATCCTGCTTTTGTTCGTGCTGGTGCTGGGCATCAGTACGGCGCTGATGTTGCAGTACTGGGTGATGCCGAACATCGAACGATTCCATGGCGATATCGAAGCTGCAGCCACTGCGGCGCTGGGTCGTCCGCTGACGATCGCGCGCATCGAAGCGGGCTGGGATGGGCTGCATCCCAGTTTATTGTTGTCCGAGGTCAACCTCCGTGACGATCACAACAAGGTGGCGTTGCAATTGCCCGCGATGCGCAATACGGTGGCCTGGAGCAGCCTGCTGTTTGGCGAATTGCGTTTCCACAGCCTGCAACTGGATCGCCCGCAGATCATGATCCGGCGCGATGTTTCCGGCCGACTGTATGTGGCCGGCATCCAGTCCGAGGCGCAGGCTTCTGCCGCCTTCGATCCCGGCACGGCAGACTGGCTGCTGCGGCAGAGACAGATCGTGATCCGCAATGGCCGTGCCATCTGGCAGGATGAAATGCGCGGCGCGCCGGCACTGGCTTTCGAACGCGTCGAATTAACGATAACTAATTTTCTCGATCATCATCAGTTCATATTCCGTGCCGAGCCGTCTTCGATATTGGCTGCGGCGGTCGAAGTGCAAGGTGATCTGCACGGGGATGACTTTACTGCACGCCAAAGTTGGCATGGCGAAATGCGGGCCGACCTGACTCGCCTGCATGTCGCTGCCGGGCGCGCGTGGCTGGACTTGCCGCCCAGCCTGCAGCAGGGCAATGGCGACTTGACGGTGTCGCTGCAATTGGCGCAAGGCGAGGTTGCCGCGATGGACGCCCAGATGAATCTGCAGGATGTGCAGGCCAGGCTGGGAAGCGAATTGCCTGAACTTTCGGTGCGCCGGATGAAGGGGCGTTTGGGCTGGCGGCGTCTGAACCGCGGATTCGAGATCTCCGCGACCGCTTTTTCCCTGCGGCTGAAGGACGGGTTTTCCTTGCCGCCAACCAATTTTTTGCTCATGTGGAATGACAAACACGGCTATCGCTCGGCCTCGGGTGAGGTGAGTGCAAATGCCATTGATCTTTCCCATATCGGGCTGTTGTTTGACTATCTGCCGCTTGGAGAGTCCGTCAAAAAACGGGTGGCCGAATGGGCGCCGCAAGGCCGGGTGCGTAATCTGCATGCAAGCTGGCAGGGTGATATCGAAAAATTGATGCGCTATGAGGTGCAGGGACAGTTTGAGCAAGTCGCCATGCGCCAGGTCGGCAATTTGCCCGGATTTTCCGGATTGAGCGGAAGTGTCGATGGCAATGAAAACGATGGGGTGCTGGTGCTGGATAGCCGTGATTTCAACATCCAGGCGCCGGGTTTTCTGGCCGAACCGCTCCAGTTCGATCGCGTATCGGGCCAGCTTGACTGGCAACGAATTTCCGGGCAGAGCTGGGCGCTCAAGCTGAACAATATGCGCGTTGCCAACGCGGACCTGGCCGGGACACTCGTTGGTGGTTATCAGCTGGACAGGGAAGGTCCGGGTGTATCTGACCTAACTGTCAATCTCACGCGGGTAGCGGTATCCCATGCCGCGCGCTACATTCCGCCGCATGCTTTCGGCGATGCGACTTACCGCTGGTTGCAGACCGGCCTGCAAGGCGGTCTGGCCGATGCGTTTCAACTTCGTGTGCGCGGTGATTTGCGCGATTTTCCGTTTGCGGATGGCAAAACCGGTTTGTTCAGAATCACGGCCAGGGCCAAAGATGTTGCGATCGAATTTGTGCCGGGTTGGCCGCGCATCGAGCAGGCACAGGCGGATTTGTTGATTCAAGGGAAGGTGCTGGAAGTCAAATCCGTGCGCGCCATGACAGCCGGAGTCGCCCTGCAAAATGTGCGTGTCGCCATACCGGATACGCTTGCGCGGGAGGGGCTCTTGATGGAGGTGGACGGCGCGGCGGCGGGCGATACACAGCAAGCCATCGATTACATCCACCACAGTCCGGTCGGCGCGTATCTGGGCGAGTACACCGATCGATTCCAGGCGCGCGGGAAGGGTGCGCTCAGCTTGCATCTGTCGATTCCATTGGGCCAGAGTCGTCCGGCCAGCGTGCGGGGCAGCTATCGCATCGACGACAACGAGCTGGATCTGGGGCCGCACCTTCCCCTGTTGGAAGGTGTGCAAGGTGAATTTTCGTTCAGCAATGAAACGCTTCAGGCACAGAACATTACGGCCCGTGTGTTGGGCGGTCCGGCGCGTCTATCCTTGAGCAAAGAAGGGGGGACGCTCCTGATTGATGCGGACGGCACTCTGGATGCCGACAGTCTGCATGCCCGATACAGCTACCCGCTGTTGCGCAAGCTGCATGGGAAGACCGACTGGCAGGCAAAAATTCGCGTGCGCGACAAACGGGTCGATGTGCAGGTGAAATCCGATTTGCGCGGATTGGCCTCCGGTTTGCCTGTCCCTTTCAATAAATCGGCGGAGCAAAAAAGCGATTTAACCTTCGAGCTCAAGGATATCGATGCCCTTCAAGACAGCCTGCGACTCCGTTATGGTGAGATATTCGAGGCTGAGTTGCTGCGAACCGGGACCGCCGAAGGCGAGTGGGAGATTCGACGCGGTAACATCGTGTTGGGCCAACTGATCAAACCGGATGCCCGTGAGGGGATCTGGATTTCGGGCCACCTGCCGCGCCTTGAGTTGCAGGGCTGGAGTGGCTGGTCGGACTTGCCGCAGCGCGAAGGCGTGCTGCCCAACATCGCCGGTATCGACGTAACCCTGGATCAAGTGACCGGGTTCGACAGCCAATTCAATGACCTCTCGATACGCGGCAGCGGCCGTAATGGCCTGGTCAGCACGCGACTGGCATCGCCTGAAGTCAACGGCGACCTGATCTGGCAGCCCCAGGATCAGGGCAAACTTCTGGTGCGTTTAAAACAATTGAAACTGGGCGAGGGCGGGGCGGTTGACGCGGCGCCACCTCAGCCAATCGGCGCGCGGACCGTGGGGCCTGTTTCAATACCGGTCATCGACATGGCTGTCGAGAATCTGCACTGGAAGGGGAAACATCTGGGCAATCTGGAAGTGACGCTGGAAGGAGACGCGGGTGATGTCGTGCTGAACTCGTTACGTCTGACCAACCCCGATGCGCTGGTCGAGGCCAATGGGCGCTGGCGTACGGGCAAGGACGAAACACAGGTCAATATAAAGATCGAAATTATCGATGCCGGGAAATTACTCGGGCGCTCCGGTTATCCGGACAGTGTGACGGGCGCCAAGGGCGTATTCGAGACGGTGTTGACCTGGCAGGGGGCGCCGGATGCGTTTAATTATCCCAGTCTCTTTGGGTCAATTCGGGTCAACGTGGGCAAGGGGCGTTTTTTGAAACTGAACCCCGGGGCAGGAAAATTACTGGGGGTGCTCAGTTTGCAGTCCTTGCCCAAACGCGTCTCGCTCGATTTCACCGATGTGTTCAGTCCGGGTTTTCAGTTCGATAAAATTTCCGGGTTGGCGCTGATCGAGAGTGGAATGCTGAAAACCGAGGACTTCACGATGATGGGGAGTTCGGCCAGGGTCACCTTGCGCGGTGAGGTGGATATTACACGCGAGACCCAAAAACTTCGGGTGCGTGTATTTCCCGCAGTGAGTGACAATGTTTCGCTGCTGTCCTTCGCGGCCGGGCCGGTGGTGGGCGTTGGGGTGTTGCTGGCCAACAAATTATTGCGCAACCCGCTCGATAAGCTGGTGGCATTTGACTACAATATAAGCGGTAGTTGGGCTGACCCGGTGGTCGAGCGTAAGGGTTCGAGCAAACCGACGCCAGACAATCCGGATGAATAATCATCGACCGCATTAAACGGGAAAGAAACAAATATCATGTCATCAAGCTCGCTCGATTCAACCCAGTTGCGCATTGCCGCGCAGCAAAAAGCATTCAAGGTTGCCGCCATCCAGATGGCATCCGGACCCAAGGTGGAAGGTAATCTGAATGAAGCGCGCCGCCTGATTGCCGATGCCGCCGCCAAGGGCGCGAAACTGGTGGTGCTGCCGGAATTTTTCGCCATCATGGGGATGTCCGAACTGGACAAGGTGAAGGTGCGCGAGGCGCAGGGGCAGGGGCCGATTCAGCAATTCATGCGTGAACAGGCGCGCCAGCACAAGATCTGGCTGCTGGGTTCGCTGCCGCTGGTGGCGGAGGCCTCGGACAAGGTGCGCAACAGCCTGCTGGTCTTTGACGAATCCGGCGCGCAGGTGGCGCGCTATGACAAGATTCACCTGTTCAATCTGACCCTGGGCAATGAAAGCTACAACGAAGCGCAGACCATCGAACCGGGCGACCAGGTGGTGGTGGTGGACAGCCCGTTCGGGCGCATCGGTCTGGCCGTGTGCTACGACCTGCGCTTTCCGGAACTTTTCCGCGCCATGCAGAATGCGGACATCCTTGTGCTGCCCTCCGCTTTCACGGCGACGACCGGCAAGGTGCACTGGGAGCCGCTGGTGCGCGCCCGCGCCATCGAGAATCTGGCGTATGTCATCGCCGCCGGGCAGGGCGGTTATCACGTGAGCGGGCGCGAGACGCACGGCCACAGCATGGTGGTTGACCCGTGGGGGCGCATCCTTGACGAGTTGCCGCGCGGTTCCGGTGTGGTGATCGCCGAAGTGAATCCCTCGTATCAAAAGAGTCTGCGTACCAGCCTGCCTGCCCTGTCCCATCGCAACCTCTCTTGCGCCTACAGCGACCGGGCATGAGCGGTCGCACGGCATTGCAACGGGCACAGCACACCCTGCTTGACGCGCACGGACTCGGCATGCGCGATCTGCAACAGGTGTTCGGCCGGATGCTGGCGCACCGTGTCGATTACGCCGATCTTTATTTTCAGTACAGCCGGGCCGAAAGCTGGTCGCTGGAAGAGGGCATCGTCAAATCGGGCAGTTTCCATATCGACCAGGGCGTCGGCGTGCGCGCGGTGAGCGGCGACAAGACCGCGTTTGCCTATTCCGACGACATCACCTTGAGCGCACTGGAAGAAGCGGCGCTGGCAACACGCGCCATCGCGCGCCAGGGCGGCAAACAGCAAGCGGCCCATCTGCATCCGGCGCGGGCCCACCGCCTGTACCTGCCGCACGATCCGATTGCCACGCTGGAGGCGGCGCAAAAGGTCGCGCTGCTGGAAAAACTGGAAAAAATGGCGCGCGCACTCGATCCGCGCGTCACCCAGGTGATGGCGAATCTCTCCGGCGAATACGAGGAGGTGCTGGTGGCGCGCGGCGACGGCTTGCTGAATGGCGATGTTCGCCCGCTGGTGCGCCTTTCGCTGCAAGTCATCGTCGAAAGCGGCGGCCGGCGCGAGCAGGGTTCGGCCGGCGGCGGCGGTCGTTTTTCCTATGCCTACTTCAGCGATGAAGTGCTGCAGCGCTACGCGCACGAGGCGGTACACCAGGCAACGGTGGCGCTGGACGCGCGCCCCGCGCCGGCCGGCAACATGACGGTGGTACTGGGTTCGGGCTGGCCCGGTATCCTGCTGCACGAAGCGGTCGGACATGGCCTCGAAGGCGATTTTAACCGCAAGGGCAGCTCGGCTTTTTCCGGCCGGGTCGGCCAGCGCGTGGCAGCGCAAGGCGTGACGGTGGTGGACGATGGCACGATTGGCGACCGGCGCGGCTCGCTCAACATGGACGACGAGGGCAATCCGACCCAGCGCACGGTGCTGATCGAAGACGGCATCCTGCGCGGCTACCTGCAGGATAGTTTGAACGCGCGTCTGATGGGGGTGCCGGTCACCGGCAATGCGCGGCGCGAATCCTTCGCCCATCTGCCGATTCCGCGCATGACCAACACCATGATGCTGAACGGCAACAAGACGCCGGAAGAAATCATCGCCTCGGTGAAACACGGTCTGTACGCAGCCAATTTCGGCGGCGGCCAGGTGGATATCACCAGCGGCAAATTCGTGTTCTCGACGACCGAGGCCTACCTGATCGAGAACGGCAAGATCAGTTACCCGGTCAAGGGCGCGACCCTGATCGGCAACGGCCCCGAAGCGCTGACCCGGGTCAGCATGATCGGCAACGACATGGCGCTCGATCCCGGGGTCGGCACTTGCGGCAAGGAAGGGCAGAGCGTGCCGGTCGGCGTCGGCCAGCCGACGGTGCGCATCGATGGTCTGACGGTGGGCGGAACCGCCTAGGATAGGGCGATGGGCGCTTACGCTTTTCTCGCTGTCGGACTCGGGGCTGCCTGCGGCGCCTGGCTGCGCTGGGGCCTCGGCTTGTGGCTCAATCCAGCCTTGCCGGAACTGCCGCCGGGCACGCTGGTCGCCAATCTGATCGGGGGTTACCTGATCGGCATCGCGGTCGCCTTCTTCATGCAGCATCCCGGGCTTTCTCCGGAATGGCGGTTGTTCGTCATCACCGGTTGCCTCGGTGGACTGACCACCTTCTCCACCTTCTCCGCCGAGACCGTCACCTTGCTGCTGCGCGGACAATATGCCTGGGGCATGGGCATCATCGCGGCCCATCTGGGCGGCTCGTTGCTGATGACGGTATTCGGGATGCAGACGTTCAAATGGTTACAAGCCGGAGGCTGATATGCAAAGCGTCTATCTCAAGTTTTACCTGACCGAGAAGCAGCACCACCAGGGCAAGCAGTTGTATGAATGGGTACTGGAGCACGCCAGGGCACAGGGTGTGCCGGGCGGGTCGGTGTTCCGTGCGGTCGCCGGTTTTGGCCGGCACGGCCATCTGCACGAAGAAACCTTCTTCGAACTGGGCGGTGAACTGCCGCTGCAGGTGGAATTCGTGCTCGACAGCGCACAGGCAGAAAGCCTTCTCGCCACTTTGCGGGCGGAGAAGATCAAGCTGCCTTATGTGCGTTATGCCGTGGAGACTGGACTGACCTGAACGGGGCAGCCCTCATTGGAGAGGCTTATTTGCCGGACAACAATACGGTGATTTGCGCTTCTGCCTCAATCCAGTAATCCATCGCGCCACCCTTGAATCCGTTCTTCTCCGCCAGATAGTAGGCGGCATCCTGCACCATGCGATAGCGCTCCTGTGCCGCAGGGGCGGCTGCCTTGCGGGGCGCTGCAGCTTTGGCGGCCGCAGGCGCGGCCGTTTTTGCTGCTGCAGCCTTGGGGGCGGGGACCTTGGCGGCCGGTTTGGCAGCGGTTTTCTTGACCGCTACTTTTTCTGTGGCGGTCTTGCTGCTCGCGGCTTTTTTGGTGGTCGTTGCTGCGCTTGCTTTCTTGCTCGTTGCCATGATGTATTTCCTTAAAGATTAAATTGCTCGATGCCGGGGAGTGTCATCAACCCTGTTCGATGGGCGTGATTATACCGGGATTCCTCCCGAAGCCTTGTGATATCTGCGTTACAGGGCCGTTACAGTTGGAGCAGGCCGCCGGCACACGTGGTCGATTGTTCGAGCCGGGTGATGGTCGGCAACAGATTGAGCCCGCTGTTTGCCTTCAATTCGGCGGCGCGCTCGCGCAGGTCTTCCAGCGCGATTTCGATGGCATCGCCGGCGCTGGCGAAGGCGATGACGTTGCCGCTGTCGCAGGAAGGAAACATCAGCGTGCGGTCGTCGAAGGCGGCGGCAATCCGGGCAAAGCTATCCTGTACGCCGCGCGCCATGCCGATCAGATTGACCGCCAGGATGCCTTGCGCGGTCAGGCGGGCGCGGCACGCCTGATAGAACGGCAGGGTGTTCAATTCGCCCGGGCGCGCCTTTTCGTTGAAGCCATCGACCAGGATCAGGTCGAATTTCTTGTCCGAGCCCAGGATGTATTGCGCGCCATCCGCAATCACCAAATGGATGCGTTTGTCGTCCTCCGGCAGTTTGAAATACTGTTTGGCTGCCGTCACCACGCGCGGTTCGATCTCGACGATGGTCAGATGCGCCAGCGGCAGATTGCGATAGATGAATTTGGTCAGCGAGGCGGCGCCCAGGCCGATGAGCAGCACCTTGCGCGGGAATCGCCGCTCGTCGCGCAGCAGCAGTGGCGCCATCATCTCCTTGGTGTAGTCGAGTTCCAGATTCCAGGGGCGCGCGATGCGCATCGCGCCCTGGATCCAGGGCGAGCCGAAATGCAGATAGCGGACACCCGCCTCTTCGCTGATGTCGATGGGGAAACTCATGGCGCTTTGGCGGCGGCGGAGCCCGTACCAACGATCCTGGCGAGAACGGTTCGCGCCAGCGCGAGCGCCAGTTCCACCAACAGCAGCATGGCGAGCGCGCTGCCGGCGCCGAAGGTGAGCGCATCCCGGTCCAGCGGCACGGCATAACTGTATTGGCCCAGCACCTCATCCATCATTTCTTGGTCGGCATGAAAGATCACATGCAGCGCTTTCAGCGGCAGGCTGACCTGCAGCGCCGCCCGTTCCTGCGTGAAACGCAGTTTTCGCTGCATCATTTTTTCAAGTGCCGCGCCTTCTTCCCGGAACGATGCCTGGTCACTGTTGCGATGCAACGCCAGCAACCCGTTCAAGTCGCCGCCAAAGTATTTGTTCGATATCTCCTGAAAGGGCTGCAGATTGGCCGTCACTTCGCGCAGGTGCGCATCCACGCGCTTCTCGTATTGATCGACCAGATTTGGAATTTGCAAACCGGCCAGCAGCGCGACGCAGGCGACAATGACCAGCAGATAGCGGTGGAGGATGTTCCGCATCGTGATGTTCAGCGCGGCGCGATCCGGTTCAGCAGCCAGCGCGCCCATTCCGTTACTTCGGTCGCGCTCATGCCGAGGGTGGCGACTTGTTCGGCCAGCGCATCGCCCGCGGCACCGTGCAAATGCACCGCCAGCAGCAGCGCCTCGTCGCCGCTCAGCCCTTGCGCGATGAAGGCGGCGATCATGCCGGCCAGTACATCCCCCATGCCGGCGGCGCCCATGCCGGGATTGCCGGTCTGGTTGAGATACAGCTTGCCGTTTTGCGTGGCGCAGAGGCTGCCCGCACCCTTCAGCACCACGCTTCCCCCCAGTTTTTGCACCAGACTCAGCGCCGCTCTGGCGCGGTCGTTCTGGACCGCTTCGGTGCTGCAACCGAGCAGGCGTGCAGCCTCTCCGGGATGGGGCGTGAACACGGCGGGCGCTTTGCGGGGAGGCAGCATGCTGCGCAGGTCGGGGCGCAGTGCAAGGAGATTGAGCGCATCGGCATCCAGTACCAGCGGCACATCGAGCCGCAAGGCGTCATACAGCAGCTTTTGCGCCGCCAGGCTTTGTCCCAGACCGCAACCGATCACCAGCACAGGGGAGGCAACCGTGTTCTTCGTTTTTTCCCCCTCTCCACCCGTGGGAGGGTTGGGGAGGGAGAGGTGTTTAAGCGCATCACTGGCAGTTTGCAGCATCAGCTCCGGCTGCAACGAATCGACTGCCGGCGCGTTCTCCGCAAGCATGCCGACATGCACACAACCCGCGCCCATTTTGAGCGCCGCACGTCCCGCCAGCAGCGCGGCACCGACCATGCCGCTGGCGCCGCCGATGATGGTGACCGTGCCGAACATGCCCTTGTGGCTGTCGCGCGCGCGCGGTTTGAGGAAGGCGGCGACCTGCTTCCGGGTGATGGGTGTCTGACGTGTGCTGTCCATGTTGGATTCCTCGGGTTTCGCAAAGCGGCTGCATTATAATCACACCCCGTCGTCAACGCCCTAAAGTGACCGAATCATGTTCCGCACTTCGATTGGTAAATCCGCCCTTTCCGCCTTCCGTCTCGACAAGCTCCGCGCCGCCTTGGGCGCGACCGGTTGCGGCATCACGCTTGAAGCTACCCGCCATTTCTACTTCACCGAGTTGTCCGCTGAACTGGACGCGGCGCAGACCGCCCTGCTGGATCGCCTGCTGGGGCTGGATGAACAGGATGGTGCGCCCAAGGTCGAGGCTGGAACACAGTCCGTGCTGATCGTGCCGCGCCTCGGCACCCTCTCGCCCTGGTCGTCCAAGGCCACCGACATCGCCCGCCACTGCGCGCTGCCGCAGGTGATGCGCATCGAGCGCGGTGTGACTTACTACCTGAAGAGCAAGAGCGGCAAGGCATTGACCGCCGCCGAACAACAAGCCGTGTTGCCCTTGCTGCATGACCGCATGACCGAGTCCGTCGTGTTCGACATGGCCGGTATCGAAGAGAAGATATTCCAGCATGGCACGCCGCAACCGCTGACCACGGTGGACATCCTCGGGGGTGGCAAGGCCGAGCTGGAGACTGCGAACAAGGCCCTGGGCCTGGCGCTGTCGCCGGACGAGATCGACTATCTAGTGGAGAACTTCGGCAAGCTGGGCCGCAACCCCACCGACGTCGAACTGATGATGTTCGCGCAGGCCAACTCCGAACACTGCCGCCACAAGATCTTCAACGCCGACTGGATCATCGACGACGAGCATCAGGCCATCTCGCTGTTCGGCATGATCCGCAACACGCACAAGCTGCACCCCGAAGGCACGGTGATCGCCTATTCGGACAACTGTTCCGTCATCAAGGGCGGCGACTTCGAACGCTTCTATCCGCGTGCCGACGGCAGCTACGAATTCAGCAAGGAACGCACCCACATCCTGATGAAGGTGGAGACGCACAACCACCCGACCGCCATCGCCCCGTTCGCGGGTGCGGCCACCGGCAGCGGCGGCGAGATCCGCGACGAAGGCGCGACCGGCATCGGCTCCAAGCCCAAGGCGGGCCTCACCGGTTTCACCGTATCCAACCTCAACATCCCCGGCTTCGCGCAGCCATGGGAATCGGACGCCATCGGCAAGCCGGGCCGCATCGCTTCGCCCTTGCAGATCATGATCGACGGCCCGCTGGGCGGCGCCGCGTTCAACAACGAATTCGGCCGTCCCAACCTCACCGGTTATTTTCGTACCTTCGAAGAGAAGGTGAACGGCGAGGTACGCGGCTACCACAAGCCCATCATGCTGGCCGGCGGCGTGGGCAACATCAGCGACAAACACACTAGGAAATCCGACCTGCCCAAGGGGGCCTTGCTCATCCAGCTGGGCGGCCCCGGCATGCTGATCGGTCTGGGCGGCGGCGCGGCATCCAGCATGGACACTGGCGCCAATGCCGAGAACCTGGACTTCGATTCCGTGCAGCGCGGCAACCCCGAGATGGAGCGCCGTGCGCAGGAAGTCATCGACCGTTGCTGGCAGATGGGCGAGAACAACCCCATCCTGAGCATCCACGACGTGGGCGCGGGCGGCATCTCCAACGCCTTGCCCGAACTGGTGCATGGCGGCGGCATGGGCGCGCGTTTCGAACTGCGCGAAGTGCCGAGTGAAGAGCACGGCATGTCGCCGATGCAGATCTGGAGCAACGAAGCGCAGGAGCGTTACGTGCTCGCCATCCCGGCAGAGCGTCTGGAAGAATTCCAGGCCCTGTGCGAACGCGAACGCTGCCCATTCGCCGTGCTCGGCACCGCGGTCGACGAAGACCGTCTGGTGGTGCACGACAACGAGTTCGACAACAACGCGGTCGATATGCCGCTCTCCGTGCTGCTGGGCAAGCCGCCCAAGATGACGCGCGACGTGAAGCGCGAAAAAGTCGCGCTGAGCAAGTTCGACACCTCCGGCATCAGCATTAAGGACGCCGCCGAGCGCGTGCTGCGTCTGCCCTCTGTGGCCGACAAGACATTCCTCATTTCCATCGGTGACCGCACCGTGGGCGGCTACACCGCGCGCGACCAGATGGTCGGCCCGTGGCAGGTGCCGGTGGCCGACGTGGCCGTCACCACCTTCGGTTACAACACCTATGCGGGCGAGACCTTCGCCATGGGCGAACGCACCCCCATCGCAGTCATCGACGCACCGGCCTCCGGTCGCATGGCCATCGGCGAAGCCATCACCAACATCGCCGCTGCGCAGATCGCCAAGATCGGCGACATCAAACTCTCCGCCAACTGGATGGCCCCCGCCGGTCACCATGGCGAAGACGCCGCGCTGTACGACACCGTGAAAGCGGTCGGCATGGAGCTGTGCCCGCAACTCGGCATCAGCATCCCGGTGGGCAAAGACTCGATGTCGATGAAGACCGCATGGGAAGAGGGCGGCGAGAAGAAGACCGTCACCGCACCGCTGTCGCTGATCATCTCCGCTTTCGCACCCACACCGGACGTGCGCAAGACACTCACCCCGCAACTGGTGGCCGACACTGACACCGTGGTGCTGCTGTTCGATCTGGGCTGCGGCCAGAACCGCCTCGGCGGTTCCGCACTCGCGCAGGTGTACAAACAAGTGGGCGACATCGCACCGGACGTGGACGATGCAAACACGCTGAAAGCCTTCTTCAACCTGATCCAGCGCTTCAACCGCGAAGGCAAGCTGCTCGCCTATCACGACCGTTCCGACGGCGGACTGTTTGTCGCACTGGCCGAGATGAGTTTCGCCTCGCATGTTGGTCTCGACATCCGTCTGGACGACCTCAAGGGTGATGACCTCGCCGTGCTGTTCAACGAAGAACTGGGCGCACTGGTGCAAGTGCGCCGCTCCGACCTGGCCGACATCTTCGTGCTGTGCGAAGAAGCCGGCTTGGTCAACGTGCACGAAGTGGCCTGGCTCAACACCGGCGGCACGCTCAACGTGATGCGCGCCAAGGACAAGCTGTACAGCGAGAACGCCATCGTGCTGCGCCGCATGTGGTCCGAGACCACTTGGCAGATGCAGAAGCTGCGCGACAACCCGGCCTGCGCGCAACAGGAATACGACCGCATCCTCGACGCGAAAGACCCCGGCCTGCATGTGAAGCTGAGCTACGACGTGAACGAGAACGTTGCCCCGGCGCTGCTCACTTCGCGTCCCAGGATGGCCATCCTGCGCGAGCAGGGCGTGAACGGCCATGTCGAGATGGCGGCTGCGTTCGACCGCGCCGGATTCCAGGCGGTGGACGTGCACATGAGCGACATCATCGCGGGCCGTGTGAAACTGGACGACTTCAAGGGTGTGGTCGCCTGCGGCGGCTTCTCCTACGGCGACGTGCTGGGTGCGGGCGAGGGCTGGGCGAAATCCATCCTGTTCAACCCGCGTGCGCGTGACGAGTTCGAAGCCTTCTTCAAGCGCAATGACACCTTCGCATTGGGCGTATGCAACGGTTGCCAGATGATGAGCAACCTGCACGAGATCATTCCCGGCGCAGCCCACTGGCCGCACTTCGCGCGCAACCAGTCGGAGCAATTCGAAGCCCGTTTCGTGATGGTGGAAGTGCAGGAATCTCCCTCCATCCTGTTTGACGGCATGGCTGGTAGCCGCATGCCCATCGTCGTCGCACACGGCGAAGGCTATGCCGACTTCACAAACACCAAGCGCCTGCACGCTGCACAGGATGTCGTTACCCTGCGTTACATCGACCACTACGGCAAAGCGACGACGACCTATCCGCTCAACCCGAACGGTTCACCGCAAGGCATCACCGGCCTCACCACACCGGACGGTCGCTTCAGCATCATGATGCCGCACCCCGAGCGCGTGTTTCGCGCTGTGCAGAATTCCTGGTATCCGAAAAAATGGCAGGAGAACGGCGCTTGGTTGCGCATGTTCCAGAATGCGCGGAAGTGGGTGGGCTAGCCATGAAAAAAGAATTCTGGCTGGAGCGTTGGGAGCGGGCGGAGATCGGTTTCCATCAGAACGAGATCAATCCGTATCTGTTGAAGTATTGGGGCGAGCTACATGCGGCGCAGGGCGGCGAGGTATTCGTGCCGTTGTGTGGCAAGAGCCAGGATATGGTGTGGCTGCGTCAGCAGGGGTACAAGGTGCTGGGGGTGGAGTTGAGTGCCATCGCGGTACGCGACTTTTTCAGCGAACAGGGTTTGGCACCGGCGCATTCGAACACGGACAGGTTCGCGTGCTGCGAGGCAGAGGGTATCCGCATCCTGTGCGGCGATTTCTTCGATCTGACCAAGGCCGATATGGCGCAGGTTGGCGCGGTGTATGACCGAGCCTCGCTGGTGGCCTTGCCGCCGGAGATGCGCGCACGCTATGCGCGCCATCTGGTGGAGATTTTGCCAAGCGGCACACGGATATTGCTGGTGACTTTTGACTATCCACAGGAAGAAATGCCGGGGCCACCGTTTGCGGTATCGGCGAACGAGGTTGAAGCGCTCTACGGCAAGCACGCGGAGATGCGGCTGCTGGCGCAGGAGAATGTGCTGGAGCAGAATCCGCGCTTCAAACAGCGCGGCATGACGCGGCTGCAGGAGAACATTTTTCAGCTGACGCTGAAGTAGGCCAGGCGATAGCTGCCCGGAGTCCCGCGCGTTTTCAACTGCCGGAGGATGTTTTTTCCTTGGCGCAGGCCGGGCAGACTTCGCCCGGCATGAACAGCGTGCCATGTTTTGGGCAGCGTTGCAGGATGACGGTCTTGCCGTCGTGGTCGCCCTCAGGCGGGGTTGCTTTCTGATCGTGGTCGGATGGACTCATGCTTGCCTTATATGGACGCCTCCCGGTTTAGCAAGAGATTTGTCGTGTTTTGGTAAAACCAGAAATCGGCTGCAGTCTTATATCCGGCCTTGTTGCAAGCTGGACTTCTGCCTGCGG